>JAJCYK010000461.1 GCA_029262935.1 Cytophagales bacterium
TATCCAAACATACCCGGGGTCAGCGGTTGTAGGTCGACAAAGTTTTTGTCCGCTATGGTTTGAGGCGTTTCTTGAAAATTAAACCATTCAAATTCTTGCCCAAATACTGGCTTTATACCCAGGGTTAAGCATCCTTCATAAATTCTTTTTAGCAGTCCACGGGGGCACACGGAAGCTTCGCCAAAATCAGCCAACACCAAAGGAAGCCCTTGCTCCCAAGGTATGCGCCGTATGGTGTAAGGGTCAATGGTCGCGGGAGCATCTGGATAACCCGTATGCCAGCCTGTGAAAGACCCATTATCATAAGCCACGTCTGCAGCATCCCAGCCAAAGACCACATCACAAAAACCGAATTCATTTTCTACAATGCTGCGAAACTTCTCCAAGCTCACTATTTTACCTCGTAGAATTCCATCAATATCAGCCACCGCCAGTTTTACCTTGTTGGATTTACTTTCTTTGACAACAGCCAACATTTCTTCAATTTGCTTGCTTATACCTAATGCCATAGCACAAATATCCTCGTTTAGTAACTGTACCAATTTACTGAAAAAAATAACAGGCTGGAACGCCAATTGGCATATATAGCAACTTAATTTATTTCTTGATTGTTGAGGTTGTCAGCATTACATTTGCAGATTATGCCTTGGGAATATTTTATGCATTTTGGTTTAGGGGTGGTTTCTAGTTTTTTGGGAGCTATTCCTTTTGGTACCGTAAACCTCACTGTGGCACACACCACCATTGAAAAAAGTTTTTAAGCCGCTTTTTGGATGGCATTAGCAGCTTCGCTGGTAGAGATAATCCATTCTTTTGTAGCCGTGCATTGTGGGATGTTGATCACGGACCTGATTCAATCTTCGCCGCTTACTCAGTTCCTTTCATTGGGCATCTTTTTGGGACTTGGGATTTATTACTTACTTAAGAAAGACAGTAATCCGGAGCGAGCCACTAAGCGCTTTGGATCGGATTTTACTAAAGGAGGTTTATTGGCCTTGATAAATCCTCAAGCTATTCCATTTTGGGTATTTGTTATCACCTATTTGGAATCATCAGGTCATATCCATCTCAATTTTTCTACCATTATTACATTTTTGGTGGGCATTGCTCTGGGGAAATTACTAGCCTTACTTCTTTTTGGATTGTTAAGTCAAGCCATTATAAATAAGGTCCAGTATCTAAGCTTATGGGTAAATAAGATCATTGGCTCCGTATTAATATTTATGGGTGTTTTACTGGCCATCCGATATGGGTTTATTGGTTAGCGGCAACTCTTTCAACTTGCCAGTAATACCACAGATAAGACAGGGCCAACATACCAAAAAAGATCAAAGCCAAATTTAAGTTGTAAACCGTCATTGCTACCAATGCCACTACGGCAATGGTCAAAGCCACCGCGGGGAAAGCAGGGTAAAAGGGCACTTTGAAAGGCCGAATCATGTCCGGCTCATTTCTCCTCAAAGCAAATAGGGAAATCATGGACACAATGTATAGGGTTAGTGCTCCAAAACAGGCAATGGTAATAATCTCACTAGTTTTTCCAGTTAATAAGGCAATAATTCCAATACCCATGTTAAATATCAGAGCTGCTGCGGGCGTACTGAACTTTGGATGAACCTTGCCTAAAATTTGTGGGGCAAATCCTTCTTTGCCAAACTCATAAGTGGCTCTACCTGCTGCCAAAATAATGCCGTGAAAAGAAGCCAACAACCCCACCAAACCCACTGAAATTAATAAATGGTATAAGAAGTGACTCTCCCCCACCACTTGTCTCAAGGCCAGGGGCAAAGGGCTATCTGATGCAGCCGCTCCAGGCTCGGGGTAAACCACCGCTTCCCATCCGCCAACCCCCACAGAAGATGTAAAAGTAAGTAGGCAAAGAACCACCAAAGTCACAATTGCTGAACCGAACCCAATGAGTACATTTCGCTGAGGGTTAATCGTTTCTTCTGCTACGTTGGCTACACCTTCAATGGCTAGAAAAAACCAAATAGCAAATGGAATGGCCGCAAAGGCGCCTTGAAATCCGTGAGGTAAAGCATTGGCGGTTAGGTTTTCGAACTTGAACTCCGGCAAAGTAACACCTGCAAAGATCAACAACTCGCCCACTGCTAAGATGGTTATCACCAATTCAAAGGTTGCTGCTGCCTTTACTCCATATATGTTCAGTCCCGTAAAAATAATGTAGGACACCACAGCTATTACCAAAATAGGAATGGCAGGAAAAAAGATATTGAAGTAGGCACCCATTGCAAAAGCAATGGCAGGGGGAGCAAAAATAAACTCAATGTTTTGAGCCATGCCTGCCAAAAAGCCCCAACGTTTACCTAAGGCCCTATGCGCGTAGTCGAAAGCACCCCCTGCTTTGGGAATAGCACAGGCCAACTCTGTATAACCAAAGGTAAAGGTTACGTACATTACAATGATAAAAAGTGTGGCAATACCCAGGCCTAAAGTTCCGCCCTGTTCCAGTCCCAAATTCCAGCCAAAGTACATACCTGAAATTACGTATCCCACACCCAGCCCCCACAGCATAAGGGGCCCCAGCGTACGCTTTAATTTTCCAGTTTCATTTGACATTTTAGGGATTCATATAGGCGTCTCGAATGGACTTGAACTCTGATCCTTCTTTCCATTTAGGGAAAGTACTTTCGCCGGCAAGAGTATATCCCACCTGGTAAAACAACTGGGAATCTTTTACCATGCCATGCAGATCCCAAGTTTCCGGGTTATATTCATCTGAAGGTTTATGATATCTGTTGGCTGTATACGCCTCCTTTTGTGTCCTCCCCCATTCTTTTCCATTGGCTTCGCTGTCAAGACCGCCTTCGGCGTACATTGCAGGTATACCAATTTTAGCAAAGCTAAAATGATCTGATCTGAAAAAGTATCCTTTTTCTGGGTCCTGATCAGGTACAATATACCTTCCCTGATTCTTGGCCACCACTTCCACGTAGTCGTCCAATTCGGATTGTCCATGTCCTATCACAATCAGGTCTTTAGTGGGTCCAAAACTACCCAGCGCATCCATGTTGAGATTAGCTACGGTTTTCTCCGGTGGAAAAATGGGATTTGAAGCATAGTAGGCTGAACCCAGCAGACCTTGTTCCTCGGCGGTTACTAAAAGGATGACCACACTTCTCTTAGGGGCCGGCTTAGCTTCCATAAACCCCTGGGCAATCTCTAATAGACAAGCAACACCACTGGCATTGTCTTCAGCACCATTGTAAATAGAATCTCCGTTAATGGGTTGACCCACACCCATGTGGTCCCAGTGTGCAGAGTAGATGATGTACTCATCTGGTCTTTCCGTACCAGGAATTACCGCAATAACATTATTAGAGCGATCTTCCCGTAAGGCGTTGGATAATTGGACGCTCATAGTGGTATTCAATGCTACGGGCTTAAAGTCAGGATTCTTTGATTGATCCATAAGAACAGGATCCAAACCTGCACTGATGAATAATTCTTTGGCCACAGGTAAAGATATCCAACCTTCTATGGCACAGCGCGATTGATTATTATCTGCCGCCTTCAAGTACTGATTGGGCCCAGACCATCCCCCACGTACTACTTCCCAAGGGTATCCGGCAGGTCCATCGTCATGCACAATGATAACAGCCTCCGCGCCTTGTCGAGCAGCTTCTTCGTATTTATACGTCCATCTACCGTAGTACGTCATGGTATTCCCTTTAAAAAAGGTAGCGTCTTCCGACCCGTAGCCAGGATCATTAACCATCACTACTACCGTTTTTCCAGAAACGTCCAAATCTTGGTAGTCGTCCCAATCGTACTCGGGAGCCACTATGCCATAACCGGCAAATACCATTTCTGAATCGGCTACAGTGACCTCTTCTTGCACCCGCCTTGTCAGCGCCACAAATTCATCTAAATAAGTCAGTTCACGGGAACCAGCGCCTCCTTTAAGGACCATGTTGCCTTGAGGTGTGGCATTAATTTCCACTAATGGCACCTCCTGCACGTAGCTGTCGCCATTACCGGGCTCCAAGCCTAAGTCTGTAAATGCTCTGGTCAGGTAGGCTACTGTTTTCTCTTCACCTTCGGTAAAGGGCATGCGACCAGAATAATCATCTGAAGCCAGCACCTCGATGTGATTAGCAATACCAGATACATCAATGGATTGGGCTCCGTCCTGGCTTTGATTTTCTGGAGTCTGGCACTGTACCATAAGCAGCAATACCAAGGCCAGTAGTTGAGGGGTAAATTTATTGATAGTCATATTTAGCGGTTAACAATGGTTCCTAAAGAACCTTAATTCCTCGTTGAAATAAAAATACATTAAAAAAAAATGCCAGCCGGGAGGCTAGCATTTTACACCTGTTTTTTTATTCAATGGTTCAATCCATAAGATTGAATGTTTCTTTGATTCCAACCATTGCACAGAGCATGCCAAAATAAGCGAGCTAAAATCAACCGATTGATAATCAATAGTATAAATTTTCCAGAGCCCATACCCGGTCTGAATATTTTCAAAATGATAAGAATCAGTAACTCAATCTGACAATCAAATGCGAGGAAACGGAATCAAGTTAACGTACAGTGCCAATAACTTGTCCTGGGAGAAGCCCAGACTGTAGCCGATATAGACTAAAAAATAAGCCACTTGTAATCGAAATGGCCCGTTCTTTCGATATTTACGGGCGGAGGTGGTCACATATCTGCTAAGCACTTTAAATCGTGACTTCTTTGATATCCTGCCAATGATATCTTGATCTTCAAATACCTTCATCCTGATATTAAAACCTTTTTGTATTTCAAAAATTCGCCGGTCCACGTACAGGCTTTGATCTCCAAATCTCATAATTTTTAAATTAAACCGAGTGAACCAACTATTCATTTTTAGGAACCAATGATGCCAGTCAAATTGCAAACGAAAACATCCGCTTTCAAAACCTGTGCGGTAGGCACACCAGATTAGTTGGGCAAATCCTACTGGTGGAATGGTATCGGCATGTAAGAAGTATAATATGGTACCCTTAGCTTGGGCAGCACCGATGTTCATCTGGATGGCTCGATGACGGTGATAGGTACAAAAAACTCGGGCACCAGTAG
>JAJCYK010000462.1 GCA_029262935.1 Cytophagales bacterium
ATCTTTAATTTCTTGACTAAAATCCCCAATTATAAAGCCAATATCCGTCACCGGCTCTGGACAAACTTTTGCTATGTCCTCCACGAGCCGATGCACAATGGGCTTGCCGGCAATAGGCATTAACGGTTTGGGTACAGTAAGCGTGTGCGGCCTCAGTCGTGTACCTTGCCCCGCCATTGGAATGATTATCTTCATAGGTTTGTCTCTAAAAAAAAATGCCCTCTAATTTGGATTGGTGAGGGAAAATACCTTTGGATTTTGTACAAAAATAAGAAATTTATGTGGTTTTCGCATATAAATTCCTTTTTTCAATAAGGTAAATAGCACCTATGTAGGTTAAGGGGATCATGAGATTTATCAAGTTGTTAACACCGGTATTATCACCTTGTATCAAAGGAATTGCGTATATAAGCCCTAAGCTTATTACTAAATACATAAAAATGCCTTTCCAGTGATAGGGTATGGGAAAATGCTTACGACCCCAATAGTAACAGAGTACGGCCATACTTCCATAACACAAAACACTGGCTATAGCCGAGCCCGTGTAACCAATTAGAGGAATCATCACAATGTTGGCTAAGATGGTAATGGTCGCCCCAATCAAGCTGATGTAGGTGCCCACAAGCGTTTTATCTACCAACTTGAACCAAATAGAGATATTCACATATATTCCAAAGAGCAACTTGCCAAAAAGTAAAATGGGTACCAAAAACAACGCTTCACGATAGGCTGCTTGACGTAGAAAGACCTTTCCCAATAGGTCCAGATTCAAGCTTACAGTTACCAATATTACTGTACAAGTAATGACAAAATAATAAAGAACTTTTGCAAATAATTCCGGTGCCTCACGGTTGTCTGCCTGAGAAAAGAAGAAGGGTTCACCAGCATATCTAAAAGCTTGGATGGCTAATAACATGAATATGCTTAATTTGAAACTGGCACCGTAAATGCCTAAAGCCCCCATGCTGGAGGTACCTTCATAAAAATCTGGTGGCAGTAGGGCCGGAATCAATAATTTATCGGCTTGTTCATTGGCAATTCCTGCCAAACCCATGAGAAAGATTGGCAGCCCATAAATCAACAAAGGCTTCAATTTATCCCAAGAAAATTGCAGCCGAATTTGCATAAAATACTTGCGCAGAAACAGCAAGATCAATGCATTGCCCAGTAAGTTGGCTAAAAAGACATAGCCTACTCCGAAGTCCTTTCGATAATATAGATTTATCCATGATTTCAAACTTGGCATAAAGCCCTGTTCTACTAAATAAGGTAATAACAGGAACATCAAGTTTAAGAAGATAGTAAAAACAATGGCACCTAGTTTGGCAATTGCAAATGTCATAGGCTTGTTTTCAAGTCTAAGACGGGCAAAGGGTATGGCAGCTATTGCATCGATGTAGAGAATAATTCCTAAAAAAGTAACTAAATGAGCTTGATCTGGCTGCCCCAGGTAATTGGCGATTGGCTGTGCGTTAAGTAATAGAACGGCCGTGATTAGGGTACTGGAAACGAGCATTAAGCTGGCGGCCATTTGGTATGTTTTACTCAGGTCTCCTTTACTGGCAAACCGGAAAAATGCAGTTTCCATGCCATAAGTATAAACGATATTAAAAAAGGCCACGTAGGCATATAGCTTAGTTACAACTCCGTATTCACTGTCCATGAACACTGTGGTATAGAGTGGAACCAATAAGTAATTTAACATTCTACCTACGATGCTGGAGATGCCGTAGACCGCAGTTTCACCGGCCAGTTTTTTTAATAAGTTCATTAAAACCGGCGGTTTCCCATGTTAGTTTCCTGTGAATTTTGGGGGACGTTTTTCAAGAAATGCGGATGTCCCTTCCTTAAAATCTTGGGTAGCACAACAATTTGCAAATCCATTAGCTTCTGTTTGATAACCATTTTGGCCGGGCTCGTATGCTGCATTCACACTTTGAATTACCATTTCTAGTGCTCTAGGAGCTTTACTCAAAATCTTGTTGAGCAGCTCATGGGTTTTTTCCCATAATTGCTCTTGGGTTGCAGTCACATGGTTGATCAACCCAAGATCTGCCGCTTGTTCCGCATCGATGATATCACCAGTAAGCAACAACTCCAAAGCCTTTGATTTACCTATCAATTGGCTCAAACGTTGAGTCCCTCCATAACCGGGAATTACCCCCAAATTAACTTCTGGTTGACCGAATTTAGCGGTCTGTACGGCAATTCTTAAATGACAAGACATGGCGAGTTCACAGCCTCCGCCTAAAGCATAGCCGTTAATTGCAGCAATAATTGGTTTTGGAGCATTTTCAATCATTCGAAATACTTCCTGACCAATCTCGGCATACTTTCGACCGTTCAATTCGTTGAGCTGAGCTACTTCACTGATGTCCGCACCTGCCACAAAGGATTTGCCTCCAATCCCGGTAATAATGCCTGCTCGAATTTCCGTATCATCGTAAATGACACGTACTGCAAGTCTTAATTCTTCAATAGTAGCAGTGTTTAAAGCATTTAACTTGTCCTCGCGATTGATTGTGATCGTAGCTATGGAATTTTCAATCGCAAAAATCAAATTGCTGAATTTTAACATAGAGCAGGGCGTTTTTTCTTAAAGATAGCAGGAGCTTGGGTATTCACCAATAGATAACCTTTCAAAGTGTAGGATTCTCAGAAATCACTAGCGACAAGTTTCTTATCATTTCAACGGTCATTGAGGAAAGATCATGCTGAGGTTCCCAAGACCAATCGAAACGCGCTTGCTTATCATCCAAACTTTGGGGCCAGGAGGCTGCAATCTCTTGTCGGTAGTCCGGAAGGTATTTAATAGCGAAATTTTCAATGTGTTTGGATATCTCTGCGGCCAATTGCTGCGGTGTGAAGTCAATCGCGCTGATATTGTATGAGGTACGCACGGAAATGTTTTCTGCAGGAGCTTGCATAAGTTCTAAGGTAGCCTTAATTGCATCAGGCATAAACATCATCGGTAGCTGGGTGTCCTCCTTTAGAAAGCAAACGAATTCTTTTTTCTGAAGAGCGCTATGAAAGATGTCAATGGCATAGTCGGTGGTACCTCCACCTGGCGGTGATTTGTAGCTTATTAATCCTGGAAACCGAACGCTACGTACATCCAGTTGGTACTGCTGGTGGTAATAATTGCACCATAATTCTCCTGCTAGTTTGCTTATCCCATAAACCGTATTTGGGTCCATAGTGCAAATTTGAGGGGTATTAATGGAGGGGGTGTTTGATCCAAATGCGGCAATTGAACTAGGCCAAAAAACCTTCTTAAGCTTATGTTTCCTAGCACATTCAAGCACATTTAGCAAACCATCCATGTTTAGTTTCCAAGCCAATTGAGGGTTTTGCTCTCCTTTTGCGGATAATAAGGCGGCTAAATGATAAATTTGAGTCACGCCATGCCGGTCTACTATGGCCTCCAAACTTTGGGAATCAAGTACATCCAATTGTTCAAATACCATATTGGAGACCAATGGAATGGGTCCATGGATATCGGAAACAATTATGTTTTCCTTACCATGATGTGCCGCTAAGGCTATAGACAGTTCGGAACCTAGCTGACCACAGGCTCCAGTTACCAATACTCGTTCCATAAGATGCATCTTACTGCTGCGAAATTACAAATTCTCACAGTTTCACCAAATGCAATTTCTTGTAGCACGTTTATTTTTCTTAATTTTAGCACTTCACAAATGAACAACAGATGTACGGTAATTTAAAAACTCAGCTACAAAACGAACTAAAATCCATCACGGAGGCAGGGCTTTATAAGTCAGAACGTGTCATTATCACACCACAGGGGGCCGTGATCAAAACTGATGATGGAAAGGAAGTGATTAATTTTTGTGCTAATAATTACCTGGGTTTGTCCTCGCACCCGAAGGTGCTAAAGGCCGCAAAAGACGCTATCGACACGCATGGATACGGCATGTCTTCCGTGCGATTCATCTGTGGCACACAAAAAATCCACAAAGATCTGGAGGCAAAAATTTCAAACTTTTTGGGAACTGAAGATACCATTCTTTACGCTGCTGCCTTTGATGCCAATGGCGGGGTATTCGAACCCTTGTTCAACGCGGAAGATGCCATTATTTCAGATACTTTGAATCACGCCTCTATAATTGATGGCGTACGCTTGTGCAAAGCCCAAAGGTATAGATACCTACACAACGATATGGATGACCTGGAAGAACAACTTAAAAAATCCATGGCACAACGGCATCGTATTATTGTTACTGACGGAGTTTTTTCAATGGACGGAACCATTGCCCAATTGGATAAGATTTGTGAATTAGCTGAAAAATACCAGGCTTTAGTAATGTCAGATGAGTGCCACTCCACTGGATTTGTGGGTAAAACGGGTAGAGGGGTTCACGAATATCGAAATGTGATGGGGAGGGTGGACCTTATAACAGGTACTCTAGGTAAGGCCTTAGGTGGAGCCTCCGGGGGCTTTACATCTGGTCACAAAGAAATTATTGAGTTACTTAGACAAAGGTCTCGTCCTTACCTCTTCTCGAATACGTTGGCACCAACAATCACTGCCAGTTCTTTGGAGGTACTTGATATGTTGACTGAGACCACTGCGTTACGAGACCAGTTGGAGGAAAACACCCAGTACTTCCGAGCTCAAATGACAGCTTCTGGGTTTGATATTAAAGAGGGATCCCACCCCATAGTACCTATCATGTTGTACGAGGCGGAGCTATCCCAAAGGATGGCCGAAAAGCTTTTAGCACGAGGGATTTATGTAATTGGGTTCTATTATCCGGTGGTACCACAAGGGCAGGCTCGTATAAGAGTTCAAATTTCAGCTGTTCATCAAAGAGAACATCTGGATAAAGCGATAGCTGCTTTTAAAGAAGTAGGCTTAGAACTAGGGGTTATTAGTTAACCTTAGCTACTTTTGGATCTTGATCAATTTGTGTGGGTTCATCACTGGGACTGGACGATTTTGATTGATCTTCTTCCAGCAGGTAATTTAATATGCGTGCTCGTAATTCTTGAGATGATAAATTGTGCATCATCTTCCCATTACGCGCGAGAGACATTTGCCCTGTTTCTTCGGAAACAACCATTACTAAAGTATCCGAAGCTTCCGACATACCTAATGCCGCGCGATGACGCAAACCGTACTGAGCTGGTAAGTTATCCATTTCCGAAATAGGTAGAATACATCTGGCTGCCACAATTTTGTTATGATACAAAATGACTGCCCCATCATGTAAGGGAGACTGTTTATTGAAAATTGCCAGGAGCAATCGTTTGGAGATATCCGCATGAATAGCGTCCCCAGATTCTGCATAAAACTTTAGGGGCGAGTTTCTGGAAAAGACAATTAATGCACCGTTATTTAACCCACCTAGACTTTTTGCCGCCTCCAGTACTGGCGTTATATCCAATTGATGCACATTGGTTTTTCGGCCCCACAAGTGGTTGAGTAGATTGTCCCGATCCAAAGAAGTGGTTTTGCCAATTAACAAAAGAAACTTGCGAATTTCGGGTTGAAAAAGAATGATCACAGCAATCACACCTACACCCATAAATTGTCCTAGAATGGATGTTAATAGGTCCATTTGGGCAGCTTTTACGACCAAGAAGATAAGGTACAGGGACAGAAAGCCCAAGAATACTTTTACTGCCACACTACCCCTCATTAATTTATAGACCTGGTATAGTAAGAAGCTGACCAAGGCGATATCAATGATGTCTACCCATTTAACTTCTAAAAACCCGATATGAAAAAGTAGCGTCACTTATTTGTTAGATTAAGGAGTGTTATGGCTTCTTTAGCGGCCTTTACATCATGAACCCGAAGGATCGAAACGCCATTCATTAAAGCTATGGTATTCAGTACGGTGGTTCCGTTCAAAGCTTCCTCAGAAGTTATCTTTAGCGCTTTATAAATCATGGATTTTCTGGACAACCCTACCAGTAAAGGTTGTTTAATTACATTAAAATAATTCAAATTTTTAAGTATTGCATAGTTTTGCTCAGAGGTTTTAGCGAATCCGAATCCCGGGTCAATAATGATGTCATTGACTCCCATGCTTATTAGTTCATTTACCTTATAAACGAAATAGTCCGTGATTTCGGTTAGTAAGTTGTCGTAATGTGTCAACTCAGACATAGCTTGAGGAGTGCCTTTCATATGCATAAGCACATAGGGAACCCGTAGTTTAGCCACAGTTTGGAACATAGCACTGTCCAGGTTGCCCCCGCTAATATCGTTAACCATAGCAGCTCCCGAGTCCACGGCCGCGGCCGCCACAGAAGCTCTAAAAGTATCTACTGAGAGTGGAATATGCGGCGCCACTTTTTGAGCAATTGCTATGGCCTCCAGCACCCGCCTTTGTTCTTCCTCTGCAGCCACGTTCGCAGCACCAGGACGACTACTGTATCCTCCTATGTCAATGATGTCTGCACCTTCAGTAGCTAACCGTGCTATTTGGTTGTGCAGTAAGGATTGATTGTTATAACGGTCTCCATCGAAAAAAGAATCCGGGGTGTTGTTGAGGACACCCATGACCAAAGGTGAGTTTAGATCTATCAGTTTTCCCTGTAGGTTGAGTGTTTTTTTTGAGGAAAAAAAAGTAACTTTCGCTTCCAAATTCAGTATCTGAAAAGGTTTCTCTAAATTAGAACAAAACTTGGTAAATCAAACAATAGACCAATACAAACAGGTAGTAGAT
>JAJCYK010000463.1 GCA_029262935.1 Cytophagales bacterium
GATCGTAGACGAGCTACCGGAATGCCCGCAATTGTTCAAAGATGCCTATGCCCAAGGGAATTCCCTGGCCGAAGCCACCCGTCACGTCGTGAATGAATTATTTGGAGATTCCGGATTGGTGGTCATGGATGCGGACCATGCGGAACTCAAAAAGCTCTTTGCTCCAATAATTAAAGACGAGCTAGTTCATCATAATGCTTATGCTGCTGTCTTGAACAGTTCCGAGAAAATGCAAGAGCATGGGTACAAAACACTAGTTACGCCCCGGGAGATTAATCTATTTTACTTGACAGATGAAACACGTCAAAGGATTGTTAAAAAAGACGGGCGGTATGAAGTGCTGGGAACCGAGATAAGCTTTAGTCAGAAAGAGATCATGGCTTTAGTAGAAAATCATCCAGAATGCTTTAGTCCCAACGTAGTGCTGCGCACCTTATATCAAGAAACTATATTGCCCAATATCGCCTACATAGGTGGACCTGGAGAGTTGAGTTATTGGTTTCAATTTAAAAGCACTTTTGACCATTACAAGATACCGTTCCCATTACTTTTCCCTCGTAATAGCGCCTTGGTTATTAACAAGGGGCAAATGAAGAAATACCACAAGTTGGACCTGCAAGTAGCTGATATTTTTAAAAAAGCTCCAGACTTAAAACAATCCTTTATTGAACGCAATACAGACCAAAATTTAGATTTACAAAAAGAGAAGGAGTTGTTACAGGAAGTCTATCAGGTTATTGTGGAAAAAGCAACTGCAATAGATGGCTCTTTGCAAGGTTTTGTAAAAGCAGAAGAGGCCAAAGCGTTGAAAAATCTAGATCAAATAGAAAAACGGATAAAAAAGTCCGAGGAGCAAAAACAAGAAGTTTCCTTAAATCAGCTAATGGCACTTAAAGAAAAGCTATTCCCTCAAGGAGGTTTGCAAGAGCGGCATGATAATTTTCTGAACTTCTACACGAATAATCCTCAATTTATCCAAGAACTAATAGAGCAATTTGATGCTTTCGACTTCAATTTCCATGTGGTAATGGAAGATGGATAAGAAGGCACTCCGACGGGAATTTCGTAGCAAACGTGATCATTTAAGCTCCCGTGAATTCGTCCAAGCTAATCAGCAAATATGGACACGCTTAAAGAACTTGATCAAATGGGAAAGCATTTCTGCTATTCACATATACCTTCCCATCCCTCAAAGTAAAGAAATACCCACTGAGCCTCTAGTAAAACATGTGCGAAAACATTATCCAGAAATAACCCTGGTAGTACCTAAGGTGGCTGAGCATTTTCAACTGGAGCATTTTCAAATTTACGCCAAAACGAAATTTGATTTTAACGCGTGGGGTATTCCGGAACCATTAAGCGGTCAATCATTTCCTATAGATCAATTGGATTTAGCAATTGTTCCTTTACTTGCATTTGACCATCAAGGACATCGCTTAGGATATGGGAAGGGGTTTTATGATCGGTTTTTGGCTGAATGTTCACCTGACATGCAAACCATTGGACTGTCTTTGTTTCCTCCGATCCAGGACATACCCGTTGAATCCACGGACGTTCCTTTAACTACCGTAGTGACCCCAGATAAGGTATTCCAATTTAGTTAAGGCAAATCCCGCAACCAGGACTACTTACTGCTGTAATTTTTAGTTATATTAAAGGTTCCTAAGTAACCTCTGTACTATGAAAATTTCAATGGTTCTCTCTTTGTCATGTTTGGTTGGGACATTAAGCTGTCTTGGCCAAAGCGATGTCCCTAGTAAACCTTCCCAAATTGCTGCAGCTCTGCAAGCTGCTCCAGAAAGCATGCGCCAAAAGGCCGCCGTTTGGGGTTACACCCCCGAAGGGAAGTTTGTAGAATTAAGGCCGGGCACTAATGATATGATCTGTGTATCTGACGACCCCAATCGCAAAGGATTTAGCACTGCTAGTTATCACAAAGACCTTCAACCATTCATGCTTAGGGGTCGTGAACTTCGAGCTCAAGGTATTGATGGACAAGCACTATTCGACAAAAGAGAAAGTGAAGTGAAAGCGGGTACTTTGAAAATGCCCTCACAGCCTACTACATTGCATATCCTAACCGGGGAGTCATTTTCTGAGGATTCTATGAAAATCATGAAGCCGTATTATCGATATGTCGTTTATATCCCTTTTGCAACTCCCGCTACTACAGGCCTGCCTCCTAGCCCAAGAGCCCCGGGCGAACCCTGGATAATGGACCCTGGTACGCACCGCGCCCATATTATGATTACTCCTCCCAAAAATAAATAGCACCGATCATGAGGCGGCTTGGGTTGGTGTGGTTGGCAGTAATTTCAATTATCGCAACCCTATCATTACCGGCTCAAGTACATACAGTTTCTGGAGTGGTTTTAGAGGCCGGTTCGGGCACACCTTTGCCATTTGTTAATATATGGATTACCGCTACTCCGCTAGGTACCAGTACTAACACCGATGGAGGTTTTGAAATCAAAATTCCTCACGCTTTCGTCGATGGTCAACATACTTTGAGCTTTTCCAACATAGGATATCATTCCAAAAAAATGGCCATTGAGGCTTTTGTTGATAAAGACCCTCTCACCGTTTACTTGAAAGCATCCGTAACCAATTTGTCCGGGGTGGTGGTAATATCAGAAAAAATCAAAAAGAAGAATGCTAATAAAGCACGAAGACTGGTGCAGCAGGCACTAATTAAAATACCCAAAAACTACCCCAAGCTTCCATACAGCCTTAACACATTTTACCGTCATTACTGCAGTGAAAACGATAACTATGTTAGACTCATTGAGGCTGCGATTGACGTATACAGTCCAAAGAACGATTTCGAGAATGAGGAAGTACCTGATGAGCGCTTGGCTTATAAAATAACTCAACTACGTCGTAGTTTTGACTTTACTGAAAACTCGAAAATATTTCACCCACCGATATCTTTAAACTTTTTATGGGCGAATGACATTACGGATTTTGAGTACCACAATCCTTTGACAGAGCCCTTGATTAATTATGATTTCCAGGTAATTGATACCACTAACCTGGACAGTGAGACACTGTATATCGTTGATTTTGAAGACAACAGAGAAGGGAGTTTACGACCCCAGACACACTACCGAGGCAAACTTTTTATCTTAAAGAAAAGTCTGGCTTTTGTCAGGGCCGAAGTAGATGAATTAAAAGAGAAAATAGGATTACGGGATAGCGTGAATTCTTTAGTACAAAAGATAGCCACCTTCAAGTCTTTTGAAAATAAATTCTACATTGATCGACTTACCAGCGATGTTAACGTATATCACGCTACTAAAGATTCCAACAACGTGGTGGTCGATACGCTACGACATCGTTCACATATTGAAATGATTGCAAACAACATACGCTCTCAAAGTCCTCCAGTATTTGAAGGTAAAGAACCTAGAAAACATGACCTGCGCAAAATCTTGTATGATTCTACGTTTTGGATAGAATATACGGTATTAAAAGAAACAAAGTTGGAAGCGAAGATCATCAAAGACCTATCGGAAAAAATATCCCTCAATCAACAATTTCAAGCCTTCAATACAATTGATGGGGGTGGTATTTCCATTGTTGAATCTCCTGGGTTTAAGGAGCTGATTTCTCTTCATTCAGGTACCCCTCTATATGTGGTTCTATGGTCAAATTGGGGGCAGCTTAACTATTTGGATCTTGAACCTGTGAGTTACTTTAAGCGAATGCTGAAGAAAGACAAAGTAAAACTGATACTCGTCGCGGTGGAAGAAAATGAACAAGATTGGCTTAATAATAGAAAATTCTATGGGCTGGATCATCCCTCATTTCAACATGAACGTCTTTCTTTGGGCTTTGACTCGGAATTAGCACAAAGCTACTTCAATAACGTATTTCCTTATTTTTTAAGCATCGATAAGCTTGGTAAAATCATTCCTCAAGAACCGCCTTTACCAAATAAGGAAGAGATCAAACCCTATTTAAAGTCTCTGATCCGTAACAACTATATTACGGATCAGTAGTCATTTGCGCCCTTTGTAGGAATAATAAAAAACCGGCGGGCTCTTTTTTCAATTCCGCAACCACGAGATCTAGGTTATTTAATCGAAAGATTCGTGCTGACGATTCAGAATAATCACTTTGATTGAAGGAATCGAAGGTTTGACTTTCGGGGTGATAAAGCCAAGTATAGTAACTTCCGCCAGAATCATAAAATTGGCGCACGCCTTTATTTGTGAGAAACGTGTTAGCAGCTCCCAGATACATCAAGTTGTTTTTACCCGTTTTTACGCCATAACACGATTTGGCCTGCAGGGTATGATCAAAGGTGATTATTACCCCTCTTTCAAAAACCAACCCTTGAAAAGTTGGCTGGGCCACTAGCGCGTTGCGATAGCGATACTGTAAGATGTCGGTGGCTGATCTTTGGCTTATACGGTCCTCTGCGGTTTGTCCTTCCGCGCTAGATTGGTCTAAACCACGTCTACCATATTGATCTTGATCCAAGTTGTTAACTAATTGATTTCGTTCGATATCCTGCTGTAAGGCTCCTTTGGCTTGGTATTGCTTTTCTAACAACTCCAAGGACATTACCAATCCATTTTCATAAGCAATTACATCATCAATTAACACACTTGTGAATGCT
>JAJCYK010000464.1 GCA_029262935.1 Cytophagales bacterium
CTTTTAATACAATGGTCTTTATGCGGGAAGCAATTAACCGCAATCCATTCTCCCAAGATTTTCCCCCTTCCACAGTGGCATGGCGGATATCGTACTGCACTCCTAGATGATTCGTATCCAGGTTCTTAATAATCTCATACAGTTCAAATAAGGAAGACCCTACTAAAGTTCCTGCATGGTTTTGATAACACCCCACCAGGTTCAAATTCTTATTAAACTCACTCAAACTTTGTAAACGGCTCCGCATATCAATCATTGCCGACGGTATGGAGGCATGCTCTGGATACCGCAACCAATTCATGCGATAGTAGCCTACACTTAATTCCGCGGCAGTCGTTAGCACTTGTTGGTGCCAGGGGTTCTCAGCATCATCTACCGCGGTGGTTATCATACTTACTTTGAGTCCACTGTCTCTTATTACTTTACATGCTTTCGGAAGTTCGAGGACAACTTTTTCTGGAACAATGTGCCCTTTAGGCCTCACCGTTAAATCCACACCCGCAAAGCCCATTTCCTTTACGATCTTTGCCATTTCTTGGTAATTAAGAAATTGCAGGTGTTTTGAAAACAGATGAACCTCTAATGGGTTCTGGGGAGATCCCTCACCGAATTGACCCATCATAAACGGCAAGCCACCAGCTATTAGGGACGATTGTTTAATGAAGTCTCTTCTATTTAGAATATCCATAACTCATCGCGGTTGACCTACTACAGCAAGAACCATAAACCATACAACTATTAAAACCACCTGGAAGATTATTTATCTTCAGACCTACAAGATTACCGGCAATCATTATAAGAAGTCAACGAAATTATTGAATTCCTTTATAATCACTAAATTAAACACATTGTCCGCTTCATTTAAACTAAAAATCGCAAAATGAAAGTATTATTTATAGGTGGAACCGGGGTAATAAGTTCAGCATGCTCAGAATTGGCACTTCAACAAGGTATTGAATTACACTTGTTGAACCGGGGCAATGGCACCACACCAGTAGGTGCCCACCTGCATGTGGCAGACATGAATAACCACGATCAAGTTAAAAAAGCAATACATAACCTTACTTTTGATGTAGTAGTGGAGTGGGTGGGATTTACCGCCGATCAAGTTAAATTCGACATTGAATTATTTCAAGGAAAAACCAAACAGTACATATTTATTAGCTCGGCAAGCGCTTATCAAAAACCTCCAGAGCGTTTTCCGATCACAGAATCTACTCCTCTAAATAATCCTTTTTGGAAATACTCGCAAGACAAAATCAATTGTGAACGTGTCCTAATGGAGGCCTTTGAAAAGGCACAATTTCCAGTAACCATTGTAAGGCCTTCGCATACGTACAATAAGAAATTCATACCAGTTCCCGGGCGATACACGGTAGTAGACCGCATGAAAAAAGGTAAAAAGGTCATTGTTCATGGTGACGGGACTTCCTTGTGGACATTGACACATAGTAAGGATTTTGCTACAGGTTTTAATGGATTACTGGGATTACCCGACGCCGTGGGAGAAGATTTTCACATCACCTCCGATCAGTGGCTCTCATGGAATAGAATTTTTCATTTGATAGCAAAAGCCGCAGGTCTTGAGCCGGATTTTATACGAATCCCCTCGGAGTTTATCGCCAGGCATGCTCCAGACTTTGGAGCAGGTCTTATGGGAGACAAAGCGTACAGTGCAATTTTTGACAATTCGAAAATAAAGCTATTCGTCCCAGATTTTAATCCCAAAATTCCGTTTGAGCAAGGAGTAATAGAAAGCATGGCATGGCACAATGAGGACCCCACACGTTGCACGGTTAGCAAGACATTAAGCGACGCCATGGACACAGTAGTCGCTGCCTATCTTGCAAAAAATTAATCTAAGATTACCACGGTTGCTCTCATTATTTGGACAAGGCTACTTCCTACCACTACGTTTAAGCACTGATACCATCAGCTTTTGCTTCAATGATCTTCAGGTTTTGAGCGCGTGGTAAGACACCGTGCACACTAAGACTGACTTGTATGCAACCTTTAACCCATTTTAAAGTCATTACCATATAATGCTCATTTTAAAAATAGTACTGGTATGTATCACCTAGGACTGAACCGTACCTTATCTTTTTTGGTGATTTATACCTTGACGTCTTTTACCTGGCTCCATCCATGTCGGGCCCAAGATTCCAGCCCAAATCACAGCAAAGGTCAAGTGGTAAATAATGAACTGTTTTCGTATGCCGTGCCCGTCAGAAGTTTTCAAATCACAGATGCCTTACCTT
Source organism: Cytophagales bacterium (assembly GCA_029262935.1). Classification (GTDB taxonomy): domain Bacteria; phylum Bacteroidota; class Bacteroidia; order Cytophagales; family Cyclobacteriaceae; genus JAJCYK01. The sequence goes on from JAJCYK010000464.1 coordinate 2,259, forward strand.
TTATTGCCGACACCTCATTTATCCTGAAAGAAAAATCTGAAGCCGAAGTATTCTTTTTTGCTGATTCAAAAAAGGGTACCCTCACTCGTTTCTTCCAATTTCAATTCGAAAGCATGAAACCTCACATAGAAGGTACTTATAGTTATGATCGGGAAGATTCTTTGAATCTTGGAGGCTTGAATTTCTATAAGAGAATTTGGTGTTTTAATCTAGTTGAAGCTGCTGAAGAAAGACCCAATTCGGATATATCTGTTGTTCAAAACATGTTGAACAATAACGGGGTGAACACCACAGGCAACTACGTAGGTCTAATCTATGCTTACCTCAGTGAAGATAAACGTTCTGAATTGTTGATCATTTACGGTGAAAAAACGGATTACAGAAATGTCGATTGTGGTAATGAAGAAACTTCATTGCCTTTACTTGAGCTAATGTCTCAACAGGTGTTAAGCGAATTAAAAGTGGAGAAATGATAAGTCAATAAATTCCTTATTATACAAGTTAACATCCTTGACCTCTCATCTAAAGTTCGCTAGCCCATGCCTTTACCCACTGCGTTCACCAGTTGTACGCGGCTGCGAATGCCGATCTTCGTATAAATACGATGGTTGTGGTCTTTTACCGTTTGTAAGCTGATAAACAAAGCATCGGCTATGTCCTGGTTGGTTTGGCCTCGACAGATCAACTGGACGATCTGTGCTTCCCTGGTAGAAATCCCGTGCTTATTACAAAAGCTATTAAAATGAGATTGGTCTTTTAATCCAAGATGGTATAGTGGATAAAGTGTATCTGCTTTGGACCGGATAAACCAAACCGCTGGTACGGCACCTACGAAATAAAGCAGCAGCGCTCCTCCTACTACTAGTGGATGAGCAGAAATCCAAGGCATTAAAATCATACGCATCCCCAAGCTTAAAAGAATTAACAAAGAAAATTTTCTATAAATATTTCTCTGTTTTAAGTTTTCGAATCTTTTGGAAAGGGTTAAGATAAATAGCAGAAACATGCCATAAAAACATAACTCAAAACCCATGTAAAAGTACAGCTCCATCTGCATCAAGGAAAATTGATTACGCAAGATCCCACCCAAGGTTCCCAGTAGTACAGTCACTAATAAGAAATACAACACCGAATGCCCCGAGGATACATTTTTTGCAACTAGACTTAATGCCATTTTTATCAACATCAGCCAAGTGACCAATAAAAACGGTACCCCAAACAAAGGCAATAGGCCTCCCATGGTTTCGATTACTGCGGACTTAGTTTCCATTTGATGCAGCAAATGCCGCACGATGACTTGACCCCATAACCCGTAAAGTCCGAAAACAAAATAGGCCATCAAGTAATAGAAGTACTGGTCCAAAAATTCAGACCGATAGTCACGGGTCATTTGGTAGACCATCATTAAGGAGGCTGCCGAAGCGCCCAGACAAATAACCAATAAAATTATAAACAACAACTCGGGCATACCTGCTTTTTGACCAAGATAAAAATAGTGAAACCCTGGACTAAATGTTCAATACCAAAGTATTGATTTACGAAACACTACTAAAGTAGGAAGGCTCAGCAAATATTTTAAAGTACATTAACAGCTCAAAAGAAAGTGCTCATGGAATCATCAGAAAGACAACCCTTAGCAACAATTG
>JAJCYK010000465.1 GCA_029262935.1 Cytophagales bacterium
AATCGAAAAACTTGATACGGGAGTACCTATATCATACGATGAATTAGTGGCATTTGACGGACATTTAAATATTCAATTAGATGATAATCAAGGAACCGTTGTGGCACAAGGAGATATCGGAGAAAATGCTTTGACCGGACGATTCCAGCAATTCAACCTTACTGCGGTTGACCCATCTGTAGTAGAAGGAGTGTTAACTATTGAGGAGCGCGAAAGCGGATTTTCATTAATAAGATTGGGTATGACCAATACGGTAGCTGGAAGGGAACACCCTACAACTTTAAATTTTGGGGCACTTGATAATGAAAGCGGCGTGGCGGTGACATTAAATCCTGTAATTGGAGAAACTGGAATAGGTCAAACCCATTTGGAAGAGTTGGACGGAGGATTACTGGCCCCCTATACTGCTTTGATAGATTTTCAAGGATTCATCAGAGTTCATTTAGGACCAGCCGGTGAAATGGCCACGGTACTCTCCGAAGGAAACATAGCCTTTATAAGTAATTAGTAGCACCTAGTGGTAAAGAATAGAGGGCCTCAAAAACTGAGGTCCTTTTTTTTGTCAACTTTCCTCAAAAAGCCTAGCTTTAGTCCATTTCAAACTCAATTCAATGAAACGAGCAACAATCCTCTTAACATGGTGCTGGCTGTTGGCCTTTGGATGCCAGCAACCCTTGCCAGATCGTTCAAATGAAGGCGGGCTAGAGGTGTCTTTACAGGACCTCTTTGAACGGAAGGTCGATCGAGTACCTTTAATAAGCGCGCATCGAGGTGGGCCTTACCCGGGATACCCGGAAAATTGTATTGAAACTTTTGAGTACGTAATTAGTCAGGTTCCTGTGTTAATCGAATGTGATGTAGCACGTGCGGGAGATGGGACTTTGGTGTTGATGCATGACGAAACATTGGACCGCACCACTACCGGATCCGGAAAAGTAAGTGGCTATACTAGGGATCAGCTAAAGGAACTTCAGTTAGTGGATAATCAAGGACGCAAGACTTCCTATAAGATCCCTACGCTTAGAGAAACACTAAAATGGTCTAAAGACAAGGCAATATTAACTGTTGACATCAAACGTTCCGTTCCCTTTGAGGAGGTAGTAAACATGATTGAAGAGGAGGGCGCACAAGGACACGTGGTTTTAATTACCTACACCATAGGAGCGGCAATAAAATTACACCGTCTTAACCCAGAATTATTGCTATCTGTTACCATAAGAAATTCAGAGGAGTTTGATCGATTGAAACAATCAGGCATTTCCTTAAACAAGGTAATCGCCTTTGCCGGAACCTCTGAGCCCCTGATATCACATTATGATGAGCTGCATGAAGCGGCGATCTTTTGTATACTAGGCACTTTGGGTAATTTAGATCGCAGGGCTCAAGCAAGAGGGGATCACATTTATCAAGACTTTGTAAACCGAGGTGCTGATATTATAGCTACCGATAGACCCCTGGAAGTTGGTGCCGAACTTGCTAAGGTCTACGACTTAACTACTCCATACAAAAAGGAGCTGGTATCATCCCACTAGACCATGAAGATAGACTTAAGAAGCGATACATTTACCACTCCTACTCCGGGTATGCTGGAGCGCATGTTTAAGACTTCAGTAGGCGATGATGTATTCGGGGAAGACCCTACCGTCAACCAATTGGAGCACAAAATGGCAGCCATGTTCCAAAAAGAGGCGGCAGTGTTTTGTCCTTCCGGAACGATGACTAATCAGATTGCTATAAAGGTCCACACCCAACCCCAGGACCAGGTAATTTGTGATCAGCGATCTCATGTGTACAACTACGAGGGTGGTGGTATGGCTTTCAATTCGTTAGTTTCGGCAAAACTTATTGACGGAGATAGGGGTAGAATAAATGCCACACAAGTGAGCTCCTCGTTAAACCCAGATGATCAACATTTTCCCGTGAGTAAACTGGTAGTCGTTGAAAATACCGTCAATAAAGGAGGAGGGAGTTACTATCAAATTGAGGAAGTAAGACGCATTCAGGAGGTGGCTAAGAACAACGATTTGCGGATGCACCTTGATGGTGCCAGGTTGTTTAATGCACTAGCTGAAACGGGAGAAAGCACTGGTGAATGGGGAGCGCTCTTTGACACGATTTCCATTTGCTTATCAAAAGGGCTGGGTGCTCCCGTAGGCTCAGTACTTATTGGTTCCAAAAAATGTATTACTCAGGCACGTAGGGTTAGGAAAGTACTGGGTGGGGCTATGCGGCAGGCCGGGTTTTTAGCTGCTGCCGGATTGTATGCTTTGGACAATCATCAGGAACTTCTGGTGGCGGACAATCAAAGAGCTCGTGTTTTAGGAACCATTTTGGAAGCACAGAGCTACGTAAGCAAAGTACATCCGGTAGATACAAACATCCTCATCTTTGAACTGGACCAATTGGCTCCTCAACACTTCTTAAATAAACTATCAGAGCATGATGTATTGGCCTTACCTTTTGGAGGTCAAGAAATTCGTATGGTAACACATCTAGGCGTAGACGACGCAATGTTGGATCGATTCGAAGAGGTGATGAAAAATATGAAGCTTTAAAGATGCTTAAAGACAGTAGACCATTAGCCGAGAGGTTGCGCCCTCATAAAGTAGATGACTTATTAGGTCAAAATCATCTGCTGGGTGTAGGCGCCCCACTACGCACTGCCATAGAAAGCGGACATATACCTTCCATGATACTTTGGGGCCCTCCGGGCGTCGGTAAAACCACCATTGCCAACATTATAGCCAATCAGGCCAATCGTCCCTTTCATACCTTAAGCGCTATAAGCGCCGGAGTTAAAGATGTACGAGAAGTAATTGCAAAAGCAGCCAACCAAAGCGGGACCATTTTGTTTATTGACGAGATACATCGTTTTAATAAAAGTCAACAAGACGCCTTGCTGGGGGCAGTGGAAAAGGGCACAATTACGTTGATCGGAGCTACTACGGAAAACCCTTCTTTTGAAGTCAATAGCGCCTTATTATCGCGTAGCCAGGTTTACATCTTGCAGTCCCTTTCCGAAGAGGACCTGAAAGCTATCGTATCCAAGGCCTTGGCCGATGATGCCAATTTAAAGGAGCGGGTCATCGACATTCAAGAATATGGGGCACTATTTAAATTAAGCGGTGGCGATGCTAGGAGATTACTAAACCTCTTAGAGCTTGCATTAGACACCTACAAAGACGGCGTGCTAACGGATGAAAAAGTGGTGGCAGTGGCTCAACGGAGAGTGGCGCTCTATGACAAACAAGGAGAGCAACACTATGACATAATATCCGCTTTTATCAAATCCATTCGAGGTAGCGATCCAAACGCCGCTGTTTACTGGTTGGCCAGGATGATTGAAGGAGGAGAGGATGTTAAATTCATCGCTAGAAGATTAGTAATACTAGCTTCAGAGGACATAGGAAATGCAAACCCCACCGCTTTAGTTTTAGCAACCAATTGTTTTCAGGCGGTCAACCTAATAGGTTACCCCGAGGCGGAAATTATCCTGTCTCAGTGTACCACCTATTTGGCATGTTCTGCCAAAAGCAATGCCAGCTATATAGCAATTAAAGATGCCAAAAGACTGGTAAGAGAAAAAGGAGATTTGAATGTACCCCTAAGCATTAGAAATGCCCCCACCAAGTTGATGCAACAACAAGGCTACGGAAAGGGTTATGAATATGCCCATAATTACGAAGGTAATTTTGTGGCCCATGAGTTTATGCCCCAAGAAGTTAGTAACACCAAATTGTATGATCCTGGAGCCAACCCCAGGGAGCAGGAATTGCGAAAAAAACTTAAGTCTATGTGGCAGGAAAAGTATGGCTATTAATTATTCCAAGGCATGCCTTACATGGTCCACTTCTTCTTTCGTATATATTCCTGATTGAATACTAAAGGTGATAATGTAGTTGGTGATCTCCTGAGGTAAGTCTTTCATTTTAAAGAGATCTATATTATCCATGATTACGGATTTATCAATTTGAATGTTCTTACTATAGCCAAGATACTTGGGTATATGATGTTCTACCGCCAGGCGTAAAAATCGAATTTCCAGGTCCTTCATGTCTTGATTCACTGCCATACTAAAGTACTTGCGGGATCTTTTTAGATGATGCATTTTCTTAAAAACATTCCAACCCGGTTTTGCCAAGATAGCTTCTGTGGCAGCCTTATAAGCCAACTGTATGGCATTGGGCTTCTGAATACTATCCAATTTCTCTATTAACGGGAACGCGTGTTTGTAATCGAGAGTAGTCATATAAAAATTGTGACGTATCTCATCCAACTCCAGAGCTTGACCACAAGCAAAAATGAAAGGACAAAACCAGATAAGCAGGGTCAGCCTTAGGGATACTTTCTTCATAACCCCAGATTAACAAATTTCTACCACATTTGGTTTCTAAGTACGACTAACATAAGCAACAGGATCGATATCCGGTGTTACTTCTTGCTCAGGTTCAGGAGCTGTGTGTTTCGAAATGCGTTCTCCGGTATCGTAAGAGTATTTGGTAGTTTGCTCCACACGATACATGTCAAAGCCATGTTCGTGGGTATTAAGTAAATCATCGTAAGGTCCTTTACCCCCTATTAATTTTACAAAAACGGGGGCCGTTTCGATAGCAATAAATAAAAGTATAATAAAGATATTGGCCCAATAAATGGGTTTACTTTTCTTGGTTAAATTGCCCAAGGCATCTATACGTGCGGCCAGCCCATCGTACTTCTCACGATTGAGTCCCGCTATTTCCTCACTGTAGGCCATTTGCAACATTTCAATATTGCGTTGTTTATCAGCAACTAAGGAGTCATTCTGTGCTTTCAATGATAATAGTTCAGCATCGGCCCGATCGGCATCATCTTTTTTCACTTTGTATATGGGTCCTAGGTTACGGCGCATACTACCCCCAGTACCGTCGGCTTCTTGCTGAGCCAAGCTTCGCAAATCGTTTCGGACAGTTTCTTTTTCGGTCACTTCCATTTTGAGGCCTTCAACTTCCTCATTGAGTATCATAATACTGGGCGCGAATCGGGCCTTTATGGTGTCCTCTTGCTTTTTAAAAAGCGCTTGCTCCATTAGTATTAATTCCCCGTTAATCTCGGATTCAAACATTTTCAATTCTAAGGGCTTGGAAATAACAAAAGCCAGTAGCACTGCCAATATTAGCCTGGGAATGGCCGTTCGTAACTCCTTCCAGAAATTCCCCTCTTTCCTCATGCTGGACACAATGTAGCGATCGAGATTGAAAATCATGGCTCCCCATATCGCTCCAAATATAATTGCAGGTAAGTAGCTGTCGAATACCGTATAAAGGGCATATCCTGCGGCCAGAGCGGCAAATATTCCTGTAAATAAAACGGTTGCTCCGATTCCCGTGTATTTACTGTTTTCCGTGGGGCAACGATTCAGAAGTTCAGGGCTGGCGCCAGAACAAAACCAAAAAAATTCTTTAATATTTTTCATAAAATACTGCTTAACACATTATTGTAAACGACGATTTCCGTCAAATATTCCCTAAAGACCGCACTTTGATATCATTTGCGTAAAAAAAATGAACACCTGTTTGATAGCAAAAGCTCAAATTGCGTGCCTTGAAAAGTAATTTACTGATAATCAATAATTTATGATAGTATATTTGACCCTAGAAATTTCAATACGTCCATCTTCGAACACATGTTCGGTCGATATTGGACACCCCTTTTTGCCCATATTCAACCTTTATTGGGGGGTGACTATTAGGTAGTCTGTAACTATTCAGCTTTTAATACCAGTTTGTTGGGGGCTACCTGTTCGATCATGTCTCGATCCATCATTTGTGGACGAAAGCCTCCTTGGTTGTATAGGACCGCTTGATCTTTGTAATGGGGGCTCATGGGGTGGCCGGATTGGCCAGTGGGTAGTACGCTTAACGAGTTTTCAATGTCTGCCAGGTCAATTAAAATGCGCATGGCTGGCCCGGATTGTACGGCAAAGGTTTGGGCCCCTTTGTCGAAGTCCATTTTATTAATTACCTCATCACCACCCCCGACTGGTGCCGGTCCTACGTTAAACAATCGATTGAATGGTTTTTGTCGACCAACAGGATGTTGATGCTCCAACAAATGGACTTTGCGCCATTGCCATTCCTTACTGTCCGTGCCAAAATTACCTGCCAGTTCTGCTATTGCTTGTTGGAAACTTTCAGTAATAACTTGGGTCGGGCTTTCCACCGCTTCGGTTTCAATGTTGTCCCACCATACTGAGCTGTCGTTCTCCAAGACATGTTGTAACGAGCGTCGCGCTACCAAGGTGGTCATGTAGGTACTAAAGTCAGCTTCACCAATTTCGTCTTGAAATAGGTTCTTTTGAAGTTGGTACATCACCCGATAGTACACTGTGGGGCCCAGATCTTCCAAGCCATGTGTGCCTGTCCATTCTTCAAGAATTTCTTGCGCAGCCGTTTCGATGGGACTCAAACCGGGGCCGAGTTGACTGATAATTTGATCTACAATCTTTGGGTAAATGGGACTTTGGTCATCCAAAATCATTTCTTTGAAACCATCTAAATCCCAATCGTTTCGGCTATTTAGCATTTCCATAATGCGCTCACCCCGGGCACCAGGATAATAGTAGCCGGGATGAAAGATCCCGTAAGCACTGTCAGGTTGATTGTTTGCAGAGTACACGAACCCAGAACTGGGGTTTTCCGATCTGGGGTTTTCCTCAAAATCATACCAACCCAACGGGTCGTCGTTTCCAGAAGCCCCATCGAGAATAAGCTTGGACTCAACATGAGGTGGCCTTTTAATAAGCCGAGCTGCTGCCCACCAAGCTATGTTGCCGGATTTGTCAGCATAGGTTACATTTAAACCCGGGGCTTCCAGTAGTGCCACTGCAGACTTAAATTCCTCCAGACTGCTGCTGTGCTCCATTTGGTAAGTCATATGCAGGGCTTTATTGGGAAACTTTAAATAAGTCCAAAAAAAGCTAACCGGAGCGGATTCCAAGGAGTCAATCGGTGCTATAACATCGTTAATTATAGGGCCATGCCTTGAGGAGCGCACTTGAAACTCTAAGTTGTCCCCGCCTTTTACGCGAATGGTTTCCGATCTCCTATCAAGCGCTTCCCAATGGTCTTTGTTCCATACTTCATCAGCATTTTCCGGATTGGACCGTTCCCGGTAAAAGTCCATGTCATCGTTAGGAAATATAGTCAAACCCCAGGCGCAAAAATCGTTGTGACCAACTAAAGCAAAAGGAAAACCTGCCAAATGATTTCCGTAAAAGTTGAAACCAGGACTATTTAAATGGGCCTCGTACCATACCGCGGGTTGCTGAAATCCAATATGGGTGTCGTTGGCAAGTATAGGATAGCCCGACCGTGACTTCGAGGGTCCAATCACCCATGAATTACTACCCATCCATAGGGGCAGAGGTAAATTATTCAAAGCTGAGAGTGCCCTTTCGGTAATGTCACCAAGAGTGCTGGTATCTTGCGCATAGGTAGGAATAGTGGTGTTACCTTTGGTAGTATTGAGGATTAATTCTTGTAGGTATTGGTCATCTAATTGAGCAGCGATTTTTGTTATCAGCGGATCAGTACGAATTGCAGCATTGAAACTGAACCCCATATACCCGGCAATTCGATAAAGATCAGCAGGAGTAAACTCCTCTTTTGTTATCCCTAACAAAGTAAACTCCGGTGGTGTGGAACCTGCTTTTAAAAATGCGTTAATGCCTTGCAGGTAGGCCAAGGCGCTTCTTTGCGCAGGCTCTTGGTCATCGTCGAAATAAGCAGCTGCTGAAGCTTCTGCCATTTCATTAATCCCAATAGTACGCATGAATTTATCAGTGGCTATTAAATCCGGACCAAAAATTTCCGCAAGACGACCGCCTCCTACCCGTCGCAACAACTCCATTTGAAACAGTCGATCTTGAGCATGCACATAACCCAAAGCATAATACAGATCGGTTTCGTTTTCAGCATAAATATGTGGAATGCCGTAGTCATCAAAATATACCGTTACGTCTTTTGACAACCCCGATAATAAGGTTTCTCCCTTATAATGGGGCTTGCTGGAGTTAAGGAATAGATAAGTGCTTAAGACTATTAAAACCACCAGTAATAGCAGTCCAATGAGGATTCTTTTCATTAACCTCATGAATTATCGGTTTCTGCCGTACTGCTCATGGCTAGAAACCCAGTCGGAACTGGAAATTGCTGAGGCCAAGGATATTTCTCCGGCCAACACGGTACCAGCTACGATTTCGGCAAACTTATGTACTTTACCACGGCCATAGCATCCCATTAAATCAAGGCATTCCTTTTGGGTGGCTAAACCCACGCCACCACCATAAGTAGCCACAATTAAAGAGGGGATGGTGATCGATATGTACAGATCTTTTTCGGGAGTAAGTTCAGTATACATGATACCAGCAGATGATTCAGAAACGTTGGCCACGTCTTGTCCTGTGGCAATAAATATGGCCGTAATAGCATTAGCAGAATGTGCACCATTATTGTTAGCACCAGAGAGAATGGCTCCTACATTGGCCACTTGACTATGATACGCTAAGCTTTCGGGTTCTACTCGCATGTATTGCGTTAGCACTTCTCTTTTTAATACAGCCTCTGCGGTTACTCTCTTACCTCGAGTATGCATAATGTTTACCTGACTGGCTTTTTTGTCTGTGGCAAGATTTGATTCCAAATAGAAGTGGGCTATTTTATTTTCTTTGTAAGTGTCCAGTACCCAGCTGCATGCCGCAAAAGTAGCACGACCTACCATGTTCTGACCTGCCGCATCCCCTGTGGAATAGTTAAAACGCAGGTAGGCAAACTTGTTGGCTTGATAATCATCAATGTACAAGAGCTTCCCTATGCTGGTTGTGGCTTCAGCATGAGAGGCGATTTCCTCAAAGTTTTGTTTGACCCACTTGGCAAAGTCGCGTGCACCCCGAGCATCCTCAAAGACGAATACGGGAGCTCTTTGCATGGCGTCCTCCACAATAGTACACTTGGCCCCACCACAGGCATTCAGTACTTTTATACCTCGATTATAGGATGCTACCAAAGTCCCTTCGGTAGTGGCCATTGGAATGATGAATTCACCCTTTGCATGTTCTCCATTAACCAGTAGTGGGCCCG
>JAJCYK010000466.1 GCA_029262935.1 Cytophagales bacterium
TTAGTAACGCACTAGGCGGTATCAGGATTTAACGAATTTGGGGCGATTCAAAAAGCGCATTATATTTAGGATATTTGGGACCAGACAAAAATCTAAAATTATGCATACTGAAAATGCTCCTCGACGCTCAGGTCGACGTAGACTGATGATAGTCATCCTTTTTCTCTTTACCACCTACTCTGGCCACTTAGGGGCCACGGATGTGAAAGTGGATAACATTCAAGTGCTAAATCGGCAAGGTGTCTTGCAAACCCCTTTGAGTGTGATTTTTGATTTACAATGGGAAAACGCCTGGAACAATGACCTCAACCATGACGCCGTTTGGGTGTTTATGAAGTATGGAAGTGCCTACAATAATCATGTAAAATTGGAATTGACAGGACACAAAGTGTTGCAGAACCGGATTTCGGAATCACCCGAACCGAAGATTGAGGTAAGTGAAGACGGCCTGGGGTTTCTAATTTACCCCTCCAAAAGCTACCGTGGCGCTCAAAATTTCAAGTTGCAGATCCTAGTGGATACTACCGGCCACCGCATCAGTCGAGAGGGCCTGATGGGTCTTTCTGTGCATACTCTGGAAATGGTATATATTCCTGAAGGTAAATTTACCTTGGGCAGCCCGGATAAAGAGGCCATCCAAAGAGCGGCTTTTTATATGAGTGACGCAGAAGGCCAGACCAAAGGCCTAATTACTATTACTTCAGAAGCGGCCATACCAGTGGGGCCCAAAGAAGATGCGTTGTATTATTGGAGTGAACAAGTCTTATACAATGGGGATCAACAAGGCCCCGTACCTGCTGAATTTCCTAAAGGATTTATGGCTTTCTACATTATGAAGTACGAACTCACTCAAGGACAATATGCGGATTTCTTAAATACCCTACCGGAAGGCTGGACCTATACGCGATCTCCTTTAGGGGGTAAGTCGTATTATGAAAACCGTGGCGGGATACGCCTTACGAATAGTAAATACAGTGCTGATAATCCCGATCGACCAATGAACTATATAAGTTTTACCGATGGGCTGGCTTTTACGGACTGGGCAGGACTACGACCCCTAACGGAACTAGAGTTTGAGAAAGCGGCAAGAGGCCCCGAGACTCCGATCCCTGCGGAGTTTGTTTGGGGAACTAATAATTATGATTTGTTAGAACGCTTTGTTAATAATGATTCGGAGTTAGTGATGGCAAATCAGCTCAACGAAAGTTATCTGTCCGATGAGACGCGACCCATTTTTGGAGCTTCTTTTTATTGGGTGATGGATTTAAGCGGCTCTGTATGGGAAAAGGTAATTACCATTGGGAATCCGGAGGGTAGAGCTTTCAAAGGGAGCCATGGTGATGGAAAACTTAACTTTGGATCAGCAACCAATGCGGACTGGCCAAAAAGCGATGATGAAGTAGGAGGTTTTGGGTATCGAGGTGGTGGCTACTATCAACCAGGTACCGTGTACTCGGACTTCAACCCGCATTCACCTGTTGGGTATCGGTACTACGGAGCCTGGTCCGGAGGACCAAGATCTATTGCTTATGGCTATCGTGCAGGACGCACCGCCAAGAGATAGTGATCTTTTTGTGCTTATCAATCGAAACACTTTAGGATCTCGTGTGTGGTACTTTTATGAAAACCCATCTTTATAACCCAAGAAACTTAAGTTATAGGTACTTCACGGTTTGTTACAGCAAGGAAGTTCAATTCCTTGGACAAACAGAATGGATCAAAAGAAGCGAATTCAATTACCAGAAAAGCCAAGACTAGTACCTGATCCACTATTAAAACGCGCCGGCAACCAGTTGCATCAATTCTAAAACCTCCCCATCCGGACCCTTGAGAAACGCTTGCTTTGTTTCAATGTTGCCAGCCTTGACCAATCTAGGCGGCACCATGGATTCTGCGCCGGCAGCTATAGCCCGATTATATGCGACTTCAATATCTTTTACATCTATACCGACGTGATGATACAACCGATAATCTCCCAGGGAATCGAATAATGACACTTCGGACATTTCATAGACAAAGTCTTGTCCGGGAAACTTCAACAATACGATATTGATATCCCGGCCTTTAGTGGTGCCGTCTGCTTCTGTATATTCCAATTTTCTTAATTCGTTAGTAACTTCGAGATCAAAAGCTGTGGTGTAAAATGCCACAGATTGGGACATATTCGAAACTTGAATGACTACATGATTGAAACGAGGGGATAAGGGTGTCCGTGTTTCCGAGGGACCACAGCCAAAGATCAAAATGATCAACAGGATAACTAATTTGGAAGATTTCATAAGGTTGGGATTGCTTTAGGGGATAAAATACAAAACCTGGTAGAAGTCTGCAAAGAATCAGAGATAGTGGGCATCATTCTAGAACAAAGATAATTGTCACTTTACTCGTAAGGATATAATAAAAAGAGGCTACCCTGTGACTCCCCTGCGGGCGAAACGAAAAAAGGCCACCATTTCGGTAGCCTTTTTAGTGTAGCCCGTAGGGGAATCGAACCCCTGTTACCAGGATGAAAACCTGGCGTCCTAACCCCTAGACGAACGGGCCATTTTTAAACTTCTGTTTCCATTCTACTACGTCCTTTGAAGCCGTTGGCGTAGGATAAGACAAATGGCCATTCAAAATGGTGCTGCAAATATAGAGGCGTTTTTGGTTTTTGGAAAATGTATTAGGGAAATTTTAACAGAAATTTTAAAATATACAATCTATAAGATATTTTTAACCGATTAGTATCAGCAATTTGTATTGTAATTGGTGCTTGCAAAGGGGAACTAAAAGAGCGGTTGTAGCTGTTTACACTAGTAGAAATAGACAAAGAAATGGAAACCTATAAACCCATAGATTGCAATTTTTACGATGTCTTGGAAGCGAATGCTACCAAAAAACGTTATATACGCATTCACTACTTTAGTGATATCCAAGAATTCCTTACTATAGACGCCATCATCAAAGACCTTTATGTAAAGGAAAAGGTGGAGTATATGCTATTAAACACGGGGGACGAGATACGACTGGATCGCTTAATAAGTGTCGATGGTCAAACCCTGCCCGGGAGTGGTTTTTCCGGCATCAGCTGTGATTGTGATTAAGTCTATCTTTGTATAAAGATGCGGTCGCCTTTTTGATACTCCAACATTTTACTGGCGTTACAATAGTTGCAAGAGATTTGGAAAGTACCTTCGCCACTAACAAAGGCTACCCATTCGCCTATCTGAACGTCTCCATAATCGGAACCATATAATACGGGATAACTGTGGCCTTTATAGCTAATGGTAAATTTTTGACCCTTATTTACTTTTAATCTTTGGAGATCTGTAGGGATTAATTCTGTGTAGAGATTGCCGTACACTGGGTCTACCCAACCGATACGAGAGAAGGCCCCCTCTTTTCGATACTCAGCGGTCGACTGCGGGTTAAGGTTTACCGTTCCGTCTTTTGTTAAAGTGATAGGATAGCCCTGTACCAGACCTTCTAAAGCGCGCAACGCCTGTATTTGCTCTTGTTGATTGACGTTTACATGTCCATCCCGGTTGATTTTCCATAAACCAATGTTTTTTGCGCGTGCTAAGTTGGTATAGCTTCGTGGTGCTTCATACTCCGTACGGTTGGCTATAAAGAGTATGGGTATTTTTGGTCTATAGTTCAACTTAAAGGGTTCTTGCTCATCGGAGATTTGAAGCGCAGCTCCAATACACAAAACCCCATGATATCGTCTTCCGGGGCTTTCTGCAATCAAGGTTCCTATTAACCCTCCCATAGAGCTACCCATGAGTAGCGTGGTTTTAGGTCTGCCATAAATCTTGGAGATGTGTCCGTGCAGTAAATCCAAGTCTTTAATGGCATCTTTGATGATCATGCCATTGCGACGATAGGAAGTGCTTGCTACCATCCACCCAGATTCTACAAGATCCTGGTAAATGGCTTTTTCGGGAGAGAAATCAGCGGATAGTGGTTGATTTTCACCGATATAGCCGTGAGCAATCATTAATAATTTCCCATTCCATTGCTCAGGGAGTGAGATTAGAAAGCGGGACTCTTGCAACACACCTTCTTCCAAAATTTGGGCAAGATTACGCTGTGGTAGGCCCAGGAGCACTAAACAACAGAAAACGACACTAAGGTTTTTATAATTCACTATTACAATTTACGGAATTCAAACCCAATTGGATATGAATAATGTGATGAATGGCTTAGAAGCTGATCCTGAAAACCAGATTGGGCGTTATTCCTAGGGCCGTTCGTTCTATTTTATTGGCCTGACTCGCTTCAACCAAATAATAGGTGTTTATGATATTTTGTCGATCGAGCGCATTCCATAAAGAGGCACCTGCGGTAGCCTTTAATTTTTTACTTAGGTTGAATTTATACGTAGCAGAAACATCAACTCGTAGATAGTCATCCAACCTGCTGTTGTTGGGTACATCATAATTAACCTGGTCGTTTAGCACAGGAGTGGTCTGTGGAGTTGTAA
>JAJCYK010000467.1 GCA_029262935.1 Cytophagales bacterium
ATATTTGCCTATTATAGTTTAAGGCAAATTACAAAACTTTTTGATCTGCCAGCAATGTTTTCCTATGCCGCTGTTCATGGCTTAAAAGCCATCGCTTACGTGCCAGCCCACCCGCGTATCCTCTTAGTGCACCATCTGAACCAATTACACGATGGCATGGGATAACAATGGCCAGCCTATTTTTGGCATTGGCTGTAGCTACGGCACGTACTGCCTTGGGGTTGCCCAAAAATTTTGCCTGTTCCTGATACCCACGAGTTTCGCCATAGGGTATCTTTTGTAGGCCTTCCCAAACCTGCTGCTGAAAGTGAGTGCCGGGAAAAGACAAGGGAAAAGTAAAAGCTTTTCTAGAGCCTAAGAAATACTCCGCAAGTTCCTTACGAACCAATTCCAAGTGTTGGTTGGAACCAGGCAGCATAATGGCATTCATTCTGCGACGAAGTACTTTCACATTGGCTTCTAAGGATGTGCCATCAGTAAATTCTAGTATGCAAACCCCTTTATCCGTAGCTCCGGCAAACATGGGGCCTAGCGGTGTGGTAATTCGGATTAACTGAATGATTGTTTTGCCTTCGCTCTTTGATGGAGACACTCCAAAAATCTTTTGAAAGCCATCGTTGAAACCACTTAATGATTCGAACCCTTGATCGAATGCCGTGTGCGTAACAGATTTTCCACTAAGGAGGTTTTGGTAAGCGCCATTGAGACGAAACATACGCTGATACTCCTGAAACGTCATACCATAGTTTTTCTTAAACCAACGTCGCACTCCATTTGGTTCCAGGCCGAAAGTTCGAAGGTCTTCATCCTTTACCTTATTGGGGAGCTGCTCATGAATCTTGTTTAATAAGGCTTCTATATTTGGTGGAACGCTCCCAGCAAATTCTAAAGGCTTGCACACTTTGCAAGGACGGTAGCCTTGTTGAATCGCTTCAGAGCTCGTCAGGTAAAACTCCACGTTTTCTTTCTTTGGTTTACGAGCCGTACAAACTGGTCTGCAGAAAATCTTGGTGGTTTTAACAGCTACAATAAATTGGCCTTCATAACTAGCGTTGCGGTCCACCACGGCCTGATACTTTTCTTCGAATGTCAATGTTGATGTTTTCACGGGACATAACGGTTAATTTGACAATTAAAACAACCAGGACCTGCATTGTGCACTTGTAAATATGCCACCAATGTGTCAGAAAATAGATCGGTAATGGTCTTTGCTAATACTGATCCCTGGACAACCCGAGTGGCAATCATAAACCCCTGCTGATCGTATGCTCTTACTGACAGTTGCCTCTGCTTCAGCATAAGAGGCAGGGAATTTTTTTCATATTGCCTGTCCACGGCCCCCATTCGGATAAAGATGGGGCCGGAGGCCCGATAACCTCCATTTACCTGGTGATGTGCATAGCTAAGCAGCAATACCTTTTCACCAATTTCTGCATCTTTTAAACTTATTCTACAAGGGTATCCTGGCTTTTTTTCAACATTTTTAACGGAGATACCATGGCTTTGCAATTGTTCAGCGGTCATTATGAACAAGTCCGAGAACTCCGATGCTCTTAAAGAACTGACTTGAAAATCTACTCCCATTATTATTACGTTTAAGTTTCATCACAAGCTTAGTCATTTAGAATAGCGCTTGCCACCGAAAACTTAACAACCAATTTTAGCTCCTGTAAATCAAATAGTTATGTTGAAATATTTTCTTAAAATTTTCTTTTCCTCAACCTTGTCAGTAATCTCAATGATCTTTTTATCATCGCCCATGCGACGGGTGAACGTTTGATTTAACAAGGAATCTCTGCCCCTTTCGGTGGCCATGGTACATATTTTATTTTTCCTAAAATGAGATTCTTCATGAATTTGTTTCCAAATACATTGAGCTTGAAAGGCAGCGATTTCTTGGGGCAATAAATCGAAGTTATATAAGGGCTTTAACGATTCACTGATTTTGGGGCTCATCATCAATTGAAATTTCCCTGGGGCCAATTCACGTATTTGATAGAAACCTGCAGCGTCAGGTTGTATGTTACGATCTTCCAAGGATAAGGGCTTTAAGAACGAACTACCACCAAACCCTACGTCCGCTAACCAGGTTTGATTTACTACTAAGGCCATATGATCAAAATAATCCCCTACAGCACCTGCCTCTCCGTGAACCTGAGCGGCAATAAAAGACACTTCAAATCCAAAAGATTGTAAAAGTTGGCCAAACAGATGATTCAGTTCATAACAAAACCCTCCTCGATGAGATACCACAACTTTTTCTAATAAGTCATTCAGGGTAAGAGATAAGGGTACGTCCAAGTGAATGTCTAAGTCTTCGAAAGGCACTGAAAA
Source organism: Cytophagales bacterium (assembly GCA_029262935.1). Taxonomy (GTDB): domain Bacteria; phylum Bacteroidota; class Bacteroidia; order Cytophagales; family Cyclobacteriaceae; genus JAJCYK01. The sequence continues at coordinate 2,335 of JAJCYK010000467.1, forward strand.
TAGATGCGCTTGATGAACGGCCTGTAAGCTATCAAAGCTAGGATCAAAGTTCCCTGTGTGTTTGATGCGCTCCAAATACATTGTTTGCCAATTATCGATCATTCGTTTGTGCTAAAGCCCGACCCTTTTACAAACCTTCCCGGTAATTTCCCCGTCATCTCTCCTGCACTTAACACCAGCGTGCCGTTTACCCATACCTGTGCAATACCTGAAGCATATTGATGCGGTTGCTCAAATGTTGCATTGTCCTTAACCTTTGCAGGATCAAAAAGCACCAGGTCCGCGTAGTTGCCGGCTTGTAACCTACCCCTCTTTTTGATACCTAAATTATCTGCTGGCAATGATGTTAACTTCCGGATGCCTTCCTCTAAGGCAATAACCTGTTCCTCTCTGACGTATTTACCCAGTACCCGTATAAACGATCCATATGCTCTGGGATGGGTACTTTGCTTCAAAAACACACCCTCATTGGTAAAACTTCCTGCATCTGAACAAAAGCTTACCCAAGGAATGGCCACTTTCTTTTTAATGTTTTCCTCAGACATAGAGAAATAAACCGCCTGTATACGACTATCATCTTCCACAATGAGATCCATCATGGTTTCCTCGGGAGACTTCCCTAGTAGTTCAGCTACTTCGTGCAGGCGCTTGCCAAGGTGTACTCGCAACGCGGGGTTTTTAAAACCAACCAACAAAATTCTATCCGGACTGTGCTCGAAGGCAATTTCTGAAAGAATTTTCTCTCTTAAGTTGGGGTCTGCCAATCTTTTGATGGTGGCATCCACTCCACCATCTCTTACCCAATCTGGCAGCATTACGTGTAATCCTGTGGAACTAGCGGGATATGTATAGATATCTGCAGTAATCCGGAGTCCTGCTGCTCTAGCACTATCAATTTTGGCGATACCCTGATCCAATAAACCCCAATTATCCACACCAGACGCTTTGAGATGATAAACTTCTGCAGGAATACCAGCCTGATGGCTGATGCTAATAAGTTCATCCAAAGCGGACAATAAATGGGATCCTTCATTTCTGATGTGACTGATGTAAATACCTCCGTATTGGGCAGCTACTTTGCTCAATGCTACAAGTTCATCCGTATCGGCATAGCCACTTGGCGCATAAAGCAAAGACGAACTAACCCCCAGCGCACCCTCCCTCATGGCTTCATCTAGCAGTTCCTGCATTTTTACTATCTCTTCTGTAGTTGCTTTACGATTTTCATATCCGATCACATATTGACGTAAAGTACCATTGCCTACAAATGAAGCTACATTTGTGGCTACTCCTTTTTCTTCTAGGTACTTCAAATACTCCCCTAAGGTGGTCCAAGGGATGTCATATATGATATCCTGCTGTTCAGCAATTCGTTCCAACTTCATTTCTTCATTCAATGGACCCATGGAACTGCCTTCTCCCAACACCTCCAGAGTTACTCCTTGTCGAATATCACCTTGCGACCGGCCGTCCTCTAACAAACTAACGTTGGCCCAGCTGAGCATATTTATGAATCCAGGAGCCAGGGATAGACCTTGAGCATCAAACTCGGTCATGGCAGTTGCCTTCGACAGGTCTCCAATCTGAGCAATGGTATCTCCATTTACCGCTAGATCGCCTAAAAATGGGGCCTCTCCTGATCCATCATAGATCATCGCGTTCCTGATAATGAGCTCATACGAAGATGTAGGTGCGCAGGAATAAAGTACTAAAACCGAAAAGACGAATAGTTTTTTGAAGAATTTCAACATAACTTAAAGTACAAATAGATAATGGCACCGGTAATATCCAGCGCATGAGGCTTAATAATTTCTACTAAATTGGTTTGAATTAGGGTCGCTCGTAATGACAACCTTTTTTTAGGTCTTGCTATTTTCGTTTAACAGTTCGGATACTTCAGCAGCCGCTTCCCCGTTACCCAACATCTCTAAAGCCTTTACTTTACCTTGCAAGGCATTGGTACGTTTTGGCATGCGCTGTAAACAGGCATCAAACTGATCCAAAGCTTCTTGAGGACGATCATGGGCAAGCAACCAGTAGCCGTATTGTTCGAAACTGGGATAAGGAATGTCTGGAGGACCAAAACTATAACCCGTGATCGCTTCTAAAGCAGTGGCCTCTTTTAGATATTTTTCTGCAGTCTTTTCATCTTTATCCAACAAGGCTCTGAAGGCAGATAATTGGTGCAACATTACTATGGCCCGTTGAATGTCGGTACGATTTGGGGCGTATCTGGTGGTACCTGCGCTACAAAGTGTAATGCCGTCAGATGTAACTAACATTTCAGCAGCCGCTATTTCTCGATTTAAGCTATCCATATGTTGGTTTAACTGGGCTTTGTCGCCCTCTCGGAAAGCCATCCGCCCTTGAAAAAACCGATGTCCCGCTTGACTACTTAAACCCAGATCTTGTCGGCTGACTACTAAGGGATCAACATCCGAGTCCCAACTACCGACATCTGTCAGGTAGTGGTTCTTCATAGAAATCCAATACGACCGTGCTTGTTGCGTTGGATGTTCGGTGGTAAAATCCACCATGTCCTTCAATAAAGTATGAGCGTCTTCTTCCCTGGACTGCTGTAGGTAAGCGTAGTGCAGCCAAGAATAGCTGTGATAACCGCGAGCTGAGGCTGGCAAGTTCTTTCTATTTAATCGATCAATACTGGCTTGATAACTCGCTTCATTTGATGAAACTACATTGGACCACATTCCTAGAGCCAGATAAATATGCGAAGGCATGTGTAACGCGTGCGCAGCATCCGGAGCTATTTTTGAATACAAGTTCGCAGCATCAATCGCCAATTCGGCATATTCAGGA
>JAJCYK010000468.1 GCA_029262935.1 Cytophagales bacterium
AACTTTCGTACTTTATTCCTAATGATGGCGACTATGCTTATTTGGTTTCTACTCAGAATAGCGATGGCTATGGTGATTTAAAACGGGTTCGTATCAAACCAGAGGATCGCCCAAATGCTGTTGTGGAAACCCTTGCTGTGGATACCACGGCATTAGCTGCTCTTCCTGTGCCGGATACCGTACTTATCATTTCACAAGAGCCGGTGGCAGATGTGGTTAAAGATTCCACTAATGAAACCATCGAAATGATTAAAGCAATTGTCACAAATCCCAGTTATACAGTTGAAGGCAATGTGAGTAACGCTATTACAAAAAACCCAATCTTTGCCCGTATCATAGTACATAGCTTTCCAGAGGGAGAGGAGTTAACGTCACTAGCAACCAATGTTTATAATGGAAACTTTCAAGTTAATTTGCCAACGGACACCCGCTATGAAGTCAAAATCAAAGCCGATGGGTATTTGGGGTTTGATACCATTCTAGACCTTCAACAAGGTCAGGAAGAACAATTACAAACTGTGTTTGAGCTTACTCCATTGGAAGTCGGAGTAACCATACAGTTGCCAAACGTGCTTTTCGAAAGAAGTACTACAAACCTGATGCAGGAGTCTTTTGAAGAACTGGATCGGGTGGCTGAATTGTTAGGGGACTACCCAGATATGGAAATAGCCTTGTCCGGACATACGGATAACCAAGGCAGTGCTAAGTTAAACCTGGAACTTTCTCAAGATCGTGTGGAGACGGTATTGTTGTATTTGGTCGGTAAAGGGGTATCGAGAAACAGGCTTAATGGGAAAGGCTATGGTGGAACCAAACCAATTGCCAGCAATAAAAGTGAAACTACGAGAAAACTCAACCGGCGGGTGGAGTTTACAATAGTTAAAAAGTAATCCAAAAGATTCTAATCCTTTTTTATAAAACGTTTCAAGCGACGTTACGTTGGTAGATATTATCTACATAATATAGAATATATCTACCAATATTTGTATATTAGACGTTCCTTCAAATAGTAACTCTAATGAGAAAAACGATTATGTACATAGCGGTTAGCGTGGATGGTTATATCGCTAGGCCAAATGGTGATGTCGACTGGTTGGAAACGGAGGAGCCTTTCGATTTTGGCCCTTTTAACGCCTCTGTGGATACCGTTTTAATGGGGCACCAGACCTATAAAAAATCATTAACATTTTCCGAGGATGTTTTTGGAGACAAGGACTACTATGTATTTACCAAAAATCATTTAAATACCAAAGATGATAGGGTGCAATTTATAAATGCAGATCCTAAAAGCTTTGTAAAACAACTCCAGCAAAACCCCGGCCTAAATATTTGGTTGATGGGGGGAGGTATTTTAAATGCCAGCTTTTTAAATTCTGGAGTAGTGGATGAATTGCAATTGTTTTATGTACCCATTTTACTTGGGGAGGGAATCCCACTATTTCAAGGAAATTACCCCCAAACCACCTTAAAGATGGTCCATCATAAGTCACATGCAGGTGGATTAATGGAGCTTAAATATCAAGTACTTAAGAAGTGATTATGTGGGTGAACAATTTAAAATACCTTAGGCGTAAAAAAGAACTGTCCCAAACTGAACTAGGAATCAAGCTAGGGGTAAAGGGCAGTCGTATACGGGATTATGAATTGGGCTTGGCCGAACCCAAATTGGATTTACTTATAAGAATTGCTCAGTTCTTTCAAAAATCTCTGGATCAATTGCTTACTGTGGATTTGTCAATAGAATCACCACCAGTGCAAACGCCAAACAAGCCTTTACTGGAACAAAACTCAAGAATATTAGTAGTTTGTGATGATGGGCAAGGAAGTGAGAATATTGTGCATGTTCCGGTGAAAGCCAGGGCGGGATATTTAAGCGGTTATGAAGATCCTGAATTTATAGAAACATTGCCTACGTATCGCCTTCCTGGAGTAAGAAATGGCAGTTATCGATCCTTTGAAATCAAAGGGGACTCCATGTTGCCACTTCAACCAGGAACCATAGTAGTTGGCAAGTATATTGAAAGTTGGAGGGAAATTAAAAACAATTACACTTATGTGTTGATCACAAAAGAAGATGGTATTGTTTATAAACGTGTAATTAATAAAGTAAGATCAAAAGGTCAACTGGTATTACTTTCCGATAATCCTGCCTATGAGCCCTATGCTGTGCCCATTGAAGATGTATGTGAAGTCTGGGCCTATTATTGTCATCTTAGCAATGGTGGGGCAGAACAACATAGTAATTTAGAGCAATTGTTACATGCTGTAGAAGATCTCAGACGCGAAGTGGCTGATTTAAGAAAGTAGATTATATATCTGTATTTGTTGGATTCGTATGTTTAAACACATTATTTTTAACATAAATAAAATCCAATTTTTATGTCTACCCCAAAAATTCCTCAAAAACAACCTTATGTCATGCAAATAGAACCCGGCAACTACGCTTGGTGTTCTTGCGGTGAGAGTTCCAATCAGCCCTACTGTGATGGTTCGCATTCTGGGTCTGAATTCACACCTATAGTAGAGAAAGTTACCGAATCTAAAACAGTAGCGTGGTGTGGTTGCAAACACACCGGAAATGGGCCTTTTTGCGATGGCTCACACAGCACCTTGTAACATTAGAGTTATTTAGTCTCTACCTTAATATCTTTGGGAGCTTCTCCTACTAGTTTGGCTGACCATAAGCCACTATTGTGATCGGAAAAGAATACGTGACCCTTATAGGGTTGCGCTCCCCAAGTCATGGCTGCGTTTGGTATAAAACCTTTACTATCCAAAGGCAAATAATGAGCAACCTCCCGTCCCTGCTTATAAAGGTCGCCTAATAGGTCACCAGAAAGGTCAATTACTCGTACACCTCCATTATAGTAGGCCACATATAACAAATCATCTTCTACCCAAAAGTTGTGAGAACCCGCTTCAGGCAACTCATAACGAGCTATTTCTATGGGATTGTCCAAGTCTGTAAAATCGATAAAATGCAAATAGCCACTGGGTATAGTAACCGAGCCCGGAGAGAAAGTCAAAGGAAATATTTCATCACCAGCAATTACATAAAATTTGCCGGTATCTTTACTTTTGTAAGGAAATGCTGCATGATTGGCTTCACCTTGCACTTTATATCTGGCAATTTCTACAGGTTTTTCGGGAGTGCCATTGGCCATGCCATTGCCAACATCCGCTAAGACTACTCCTTCATTCCAGTTGGAACTGTAAGCAATTCCATCTTCAATCCAAACGTCATGAATGGATCTGGCGGGATTATCAAGTTGAAATTTTCCCACCCGATAAGGCTTAGCAGGGTCTTCAATATTGATCACATCATAACGCTGGCCATTGCTTAAGGCGTAAACATGTTTTTGATATATAAACAGATTGTGGACACCACCTGTTAATTGATCATCAAATGTGGATATTATAGATACGTCGTTTGGATTAGTTACATCTAATAAAACAATACCATTCTTGCGGTTTGAAGCACCTTCACGGCTAATGACACAAACCCGTCCATCTTCGGAAACTTTAACATCATTAACGGTTCGGGCATCTACTTGTACACTATCTACTAGTATAATGGATCCTGGATTAGTTACATCCCAAAAATATGCCGTTCCATCGGCACCCCAGGTCCCGGTTACTGCATAGTCTCTGCCGTTTACTCCTTCCCAAACCCACAGGTCTGAAGTGTGTTTATTGTTAATTCTTCCTTGGCCTACTAATTCAATCTTCTGTTTAACATTTCGAGTTGAAACCTCAATGGTTGCCGTGGCGGAAGTATTACCTGCAGAGGCCAACAGCGTGTAAGTACCGGGCCTTTCGGCTACGAACTTTCCATCTGAGTTAACGATTGCAGATGCACCGGATCCATCTTCAGACACAACTCCAGTAACGGTATATAAAATAGGAACATCGTTAATAGGGCGCCCTCCTTTATCGAAGGCCGTACTAATAAGGTTTATTACATCTCCCGTTCTTGCGGAAGGCGAGGACAGCTGCAAGTTTAGCCGAGTAATAGGGTTCTTTAGCACTTTAAATGGCACCGTAGATACAATATTACCAGCAGTGATGACAATGCTCGCATTACCAGGATCTTGAGCGTAGAGGTGATTCAGAGCATCTATGCGAGCTACTTTAGGGTTGGATGATTCAATACGCACGGTACTGGTTTGTGCTTCCAATCCCGCTTCATCCAGTGCTTTTATATTTAATCTAAACGAAGT
>JAJCYK010000469.1 GCA_029262935.1 Cytophagales bacterium
ACCAACCAGGATCTGGATAATGCAAATAATGTCGTGGTGCTAAATCAAGACATCGCACTACAGTATTTCGGAGATAAAGAACCGATTGGAGAATACGTTACCATTCGACGCAAGCGGTTCCGAGTTGTTGGAGTGGTGGCCAACGTGCCTTACAAGGAATGGACCCGAGGTCCTGAATCCAAAGTATGGATCCCCTATACGGCTATACGACAGGATTACAAGAAAACTGAATTACGCCCTAGCTTTGCCCCAGGTTTCAATGCAGTAATTCAAGCAAAAAAGGGGTCAGATATCGCTAAGATAAAGGCCGAGTTAGCAGACAAATTAAGCAAGATCAATTTTACTGACCCTAAACACATCTCATGGTTGCAGGCAGATGCGCTCACCCGTAAGGAAATGATGGCTTTTTCGTCAAATTTCATGTTTGACGGAGATGACATAAGTAAACAGAATCGACCGCATGCCAGTGTTACCAGGTTTTATTTATGGATGGCAGCTCTGGCACTGTTGTTTATGGCTATGCCCGCCATTAACCTGATGAATTTAAATTCCAGCCGTATCATGGAACGCTCTTCCGAAATTGGAGTACGCAAAGCCTTTGGGGCCTCAAGCAATACTTTGGTAGGTCAGTTTATCACGGAGAACATCATTGTAACTTTAGTGGGGGCCGCATTTGGCTACCTACTGGCCTACTTTGTATTGGACGCCATTAATAGTAGTGGATTCATACCGTATTCCATATTGACAGTCAATACCAAAGTGTTTTTATATGGACTGCTGATCTCGATATTTTTCGGATTTTTATCCGGGGTATATCCCGCCTACAGAATGTCGCGTTTACATCCGGCCAGCGCTTTAAAGGAAGGTACTTGAAGCTATCACCATCTCAAAATTAATTTATCATGTTCAAGCATTTATTTAAAATTATCTGGAACAAAAGGCGCAGCAACTTTATGTTGATCTTACAGATCTTTCTTTCCTTTATGGTCATTTTTGTACTCGCCACATTGGGCACTTCACTATACCTTAACTACCAAAAACCCTTAGGCTTTCATTTTGAAAATACTATGAATTTGTCCTTAAATTGGCCAGCCAATGTAGATCAAGAGACCGGCATATTAGAATACACCTACACACCGGAAGAGATTCGCGAAATCGTTAAGCAAATTAAGCTCAAAATCCAATCATACGAGGAAGTGCAAGGACCCATAACCTCCAGCCACTATCAGACTCCCTTTGATGAATGGATTCCTCCTCGGGATATAGAAGTAGATAATCGAAATTTGGCTCCCAGAGCACTACAAGTAGATGATAATTATGCTTCATTTTTTGGGGTTGAGGTTATAGAAGGGCGCTGGTTTCAACAGGGAGATGACGGCGCTGCGTTTAAGCCGGTGGTGATCGATCGCACTATGAAGGAGCGTTATTTCCCGGGAGAACAGGTGATTGGAAAAAGAATGAGCATAACATATTACAGTGATGTGGCGGAAATCATCGGGGTAATTGGCGACTATAAGCATAGAGGGGATTTTTCCAAGCAAGACCCCTTGATGTTCCTGAGGTTTAACTTGGACAGTACTGATCCGATGGAGAATTTGCCTTTAAATGATTTGCTATTTAAGGTGAAAGAAGGTACAGGAGCGGAGTTTGAAGCCAAACTTTGGGAAGATGTACAACAACTCAGTAGAGGTGGTTGGGATCCCTATATATCCTATGTATCGGAAAATAGAGATCGAAACATTAAGGAGAATCTCATCCCTATAATTATACTATCCATTATTGGGGCTTTCCTAATTTTAAACACGTTACTGGGGCTGTTTGGGGTGTTATGGTACAACATAAGTCAGCGATATTCAGAAATTGGATTACGCAGGGCTGTAGGGGCTAATCGCAGTAAGGTACGGCAGCAATTCATAGGTGAAATGGTAATTGCCACCACCTTAGCCATAGGATTAGGTTGCTTGTTTGCCATACAATTTCCCATATTGGAGGTCTTTGAAGTTGACCTTGGAGTATATATTTGGGGCATTTTAAGTGCCATAGTACTGATATATATTTTAATCGTCGTTTGCTCGTTTTACCCAAGTAAAGTAGCTTCAGAAATCCAGCCTGCTTCTGCGTTGCATGAAGGGTAAAGCTTGTGTATTAACAATTAATAAAATAAGTGTTAAATAAGTAATTGTATGATTTTAATTGTTGATGACGACCTGGCGGTACGTACTTCCATAAGCTTGGAGCTAAAGCAAGCAGGATATCCATCCTTACTCACGGAGGGACCGGAGGAGGCGTTGGATTTGTTACAGCAACATGCTATTCGCTTGGTGATCATGGATATGAATTTCACCAACGAAACCACTGGAGAAGAAGGATTGGCCTTATTAAGTAAGATCAAAAAAAAGCACAAGGAGCTACCCATCATCTTAATTACTGGCTGGGGGTCCATTAGTTTGGCCGTAATGGGAATGAAAGCTGGAGCTGCTGATTTTATTAGTAAGCCCTGGGACCCAAAACAGCTTTTGAAATCCGTACAGACCGCCTTAAGCTTGTCCAGCGAGGCCATGGTATCTCATCCTAGGACTAAGTTGGACAGCATGTATGACTTTAGAAATATCATCGGGCAAGACCCCAATTTTCTAAGTGTGTTGAGCACAGTAGGTAGGGTAAGCAAAACGGATGCATTCGTCCTGATTCAAGGAGAAAGTGGGACTGGCAAGGAGTTAATAGCCGAAGCCATTCACGAGAACAGTCCTCGCAAAAATCAGCCCTTTATCAAAGTAAACATGGGTGGGATTTCCATATCACTATTTGAAAGCGAAATGTTTGGTCA
>JAJCYK010000470.1 GCA_029262935.1 Cytophagales bacterium
TTTGATCTTCTTGCTACTTGGTCGGCTTTTTTGCGCCAGCTTCACTGCCTCGTACGCATTTATAACCCCACCCGTTTGGCTCAATTGACCAAACTTAGTAGTCTCGCTTTTCCCAGGAATCTTCACTTTATGACCTTGGTAACTCTTACTGGACTTCATAATAATGTCCTTTACTTCCTTGGCTGAAAGGGAAGGAAAATAGGACATTAACATGGCAGCAACACCAGTAGTGACAGGTGCAGCCATCGATGTACCGCTGGCTTTTTCATATTCCTGATCGGGAGTTGTGCTTAGTATATCTACGCCAGGGGCAAAAACATCAACGGTAGTCTTACCATAATTGGAAAAACTGGCTATTAGATCTTCACTGCCTTTCCAGCTTACGGCGCCTACTTCCAACCAATTATTGGCTTTAATCTCTGTATTTAGTTGGGGCGTTGGGAAATGATCTACTACTTGGGTATCATGTGCGCTATTTCCAGCAGCATGAATCAATAGAACCCCTTTGGCTTCGGCATATTTTACTGCTTTATCTACTGCTTCTTTGTTCGGGCTAAAACGTTTTCCAAAGCTCATATTAATAATTTGAGCACCATTGTCTACGGCATAAATAATGGCGTTTGCCACGTCCTTGTCTCGTTCATCCCCGTTCGGCACTGCACGGAGTACCATAACTTGCACATTATCTGCAACACCATCAATACCCATTTTGTTGCTACGTTCTGCGGCAATGATTCCAGCCACGTGTGTACCATGAAAAGCAAACTCTCCAGTTACGTCGTTGTTTCCATAGTGCTTTTCGAATGGATTGGTGATGTCGTCACCAATTACTTTGCGGGGATCAAATTCTAAGTTGTACCCATAGTTTAATGCCGTGGTGAAATACTCAATGCCTTTCTCCATTTGGTTGGAATCCAAACCATTGTCGAAAGCTGTTAGAATCACATTACGGGCTTGAGTGATTTTATCATCAGGAGAATCCCAACTGATGACGTCCTCTTTGGTTATTTCTTCTTGTTCCAGGTAAGCGAGTATCAAACGCTCTGATTTTTTGTATTGATCATAAAAGCCTTTGAAGCCGGCAAACTGCCCTTCCATTTTCTTGACAGTACTACTAAATTCTCTTTCAATCTTACCGTAATATTCCCATTCACTATCAGCTTCTTTTTGAGAACTGCTTAAAGCCTGATACTTTTTTTGCAATCGTAAATATTCCCGAGTGAGCTCATACGTGTCAAATTCCACATTGTCTCCTTTTTCACCGCCAATAAAATTCCATCCGTGCACATCATCCACATACCCGTTTTTGTCATCATCTATTCCATTACCATCTATTTCTTTTTGGTTGGTCCAGATAATATCCTTTAAATCTTCGTGATCGATGTCAATTCCCGAGTCTATAACAGCTACTACAACAGTTTTGGAACTACGTCCTTTTAAAAACTCATAGGCTTTAGCCGTGCTAATGCCAGGAACATTATCTCGGTCAGGATCTAAGTGCCACCAACTCTTTGGGGCTTCTTTTAATGAGTCCCCTTCAACATTTGGGGGAAAATTCACCCCATAAGTAAACTGAATGGAGAGAAAAAGTACGGCTAGGAGAATACTTATCTTATGCATATTGTGTTTTGTTTTTCGGAAAACGGGTGGTAATATAGCCTGAAAAAAGTCATTTTCCAGCGATATTTTAATTGGATGCACTATCATGTAAGGAAAATGCTACATTTACTGGTACCCGTTTTGTAATATTTAACCCAAAAACCATTCCATATCTATTCTGCTATGTCCAATTTCTTGTTAAATAATGTGAAATTATCTCTTTTAGTATTGCTACTGACCTGTTTTGGAAATTGTCAAGATTCCAGTTCTACGGACCAAGTTCAGGAAGCTGGGATAGATACCACTACCCAAGAAGTCTCAAAAAAACGCCCCCTAGCTTACGCGAATGGTAAAATTTTTACAAAAGAAGGACGTAAATATATGTATGGGGGAGAGCAGGAACATGAACACTTTGATATTACTAACTGCAGTTTGAATGACCAACAATTTCATTATGGAATCGGTCGTGAGAAGTTTCCAGCGTTGATTGAACCCAAATTCATCACGTTGCAGGCGGCTGATTCTATATTTGAGGATGAAGACCGTTTTATTCTTTTAAAGAAAGGAAAGGAAACCAAAGCTTACTCAATAAAAGACTTAACTCGTCATGAAGTGGTCAACGATAAGATTGATGGCGAACCAGTGATGGCCGTTTACTGTATTCTAGCGGATTTAGGAGCAGTCTATCATCGAGAAATTGGTGGACGTACATTTACTTTTGCTCTAACCGGATATACCTACTTTGATGAAGACGTATGGGACGGTATGGACGGCTTTGTCTTTTGGGATCGAGAAACCGAAAGCATGTGGTGGCCACTAATCGGAGAAAGTGTGTCCGGTACATTAAAAGGTACTCCAATGCAAGTGATGGATGAAGTGTTTTGGTCGCAAACAAGTTGGAAAGAAATTCGATCTTTTCACCCCCAGGCACAAATTCTAGAACCCGATCAGGAATACGAACCTCCAACTTCTTGGCCAAAGTATCAAGACCTAGAGACTTTTGATGTACAAGGCCAACCGATCGCTCCCAAGTGGGGAGAGAATCGGACCTTGGGAGATTCTTAGGGGTTTAGTTCAACCACTAAATCATCTTGCTCCACTAAGGTGCCCCCCGTTAAGACCACCCGTTTGACTTTGCCACTTCGTGTGGCTGTGACCGATGTTTCCATTTTCATCGCTTCAATAACAAACAACAAATCATTCTCTTCCACGGAATCGCCGGCATTTACATGTACTTGTGCGATCCTGCCTGGTAAGGGGGCGCCAATTTCGTGCTCTTCGACCGCTTTGCGATGCATTTCTTTCGTGGATTGATAACTGTGGTCTTTGATCTTAATCCGGCGTGTTTGGCCGTTAAGCTCAAAAGAAACCGTGCGCAGCCCCTCGACATCAGGTTGAGATACAAATAGCATCTTAATAATAATTGATTTGCCAGCGCCAATTTGTACAATGGTTTCTTCATTCGGATTCAACCCATAGAAAAAGGCCAAGGTGGGTAGGTACCAGACATTTCCATATTGATGCCGATAGTTGTAATAATCTTCAAAAACTCTAGGGTATAGTTGGTGGCTTAAAAAGTCCAAGAAATCTGTTCCTTCAAACTTTTGCTGGAATTGCTCGAAGTCCATATGAAAATCTACAGGATCCAGATGAAGGTTGGGCCGTTCAGTAAGGGGAGCCTCTCCTTTCAGGATAACATTCTGTATTGCTTTAGGAAACCCACCATAGGGTTGTCCTAAATCTCCTTTAAAAAAACTGACTACAGAGTCTGGAAAAGCCAAACCTTTTGTAGGGTCGTTTACATCATCAATAGTAAGGCTGTTCGATGTCATAAACAAGGCCATATCACCTACTACCTTAGAAGAAGGGGTCACTTTTACGATGTCTCCAAACAGAGCATTTACTTTGCGATAGTTCCTTTTTATTTCATCAAATTGCTCTCCTAGCCCTAGTGCAATTGCTTGTGGACGTAGGTTTGAGTATTGACCTCCAGGAATTTCGTGTTCATAAACTTCTGCAGTTCCTGCTTTCAATCCAGATTCAAATGGATAATAAAACTCTCGTACATCTTCCCAGTAGTTGGCGTATTCGTTGAGGCTCTTAAGGTTAAAGGGCTGTTCTCGTGGATGGTTTTCCAGAGAAGCTACCATGGCATTAAAATTAGGTTGTGAGGTAAGTCCGGAAACGGCGCTAAGTGCCACATCCACCACATCTACTCCGGCTTCTATGGCTTTAAGATAAGAGGCTGCTTGTATGGAGGAAGTATCATGTGTATGTAAATGTATAGGTATGTCAACGGCTTTTTTTAATTCTGTAACCAACTTTTGCGCGGCCATGGGCTTTAGCAACCCAGCCATATCTTTAATGCCTAAAATATGAGCTCCTTCGTCTTCTAGCTGACGAGCCATATCCAAATAGTAATTCAAAGTGTATTTTTTGTTATCCGGACTACAGATATCTCCTGTATAACAAATACAGGCTTCAGCTAAGCCTCCAGTACGCTCTCTAACCGCTTTGATGCTTACTTTCATCGCTTCCACCCAGTTCAGGGAGTCGAAGATTCGAAATACATCAATGCCAGTCTCCCAGGATTTCTCAATAAATTTTTCTATTAAATTATCGGGATAGGCTTTGTAACCTACTGCATTGGAACCTCTAAGCAACATTTGCAGTAAAATGTTAGGCATGGCTTCACGTAATAACTTTAACCGACTCCAGGGGTTTTCATGCAGAAAGCGCATACACACATCAAACGTGGCACCCCCCCAAACTTCCATAGAAAATATTTGCGGATGATTCTTAGCAAACCCTTCTGCTACTTTTAACATGTCGACGGTGCGCACCCGAGTGGCTAACAACGACTGGTGAGCATCTCGAAAAGTAGTGTCGGTAAACTGTATGGCTTTTTCTTCCTTTAACCATTTGGTAAAACCTTCCCGTCCTAATCGATCCAGTCGATCTTTAGTTCCTTCCGGGTAATCACCATAGCGATCAAAGACAGGAGTTTTTGGGTTTCGAAATTGCTTATTCGTGTCAATGAATTTCACATCAGGATTGCCGTTTACGATCACATCAGCCAGGTAGCTAAGTGTCTTGGTTCCCCGATCCAATTTTCTGGGAATTTCAAAAAGCTCTGGATGGTTATCGATAAATTTAACAGTGGCTTCCCCCCGGTAAAAGGTGGGATGATTAATCACATTTTCCAGAAACCCGATGTTGGTTTGTACGCCACGAATGCGAAACTCTCTCAGGGTCCGATGCAGTCGGTAGGAGGCTCCTTTTAAAGTACGTCCCCAAGCGGAGACCTTTACCAACATACTATCAAAGAATGGTGAGATACGCACGCCAGGGTAACTGCTTCCTTCATCCAGCCTGATGCCAAACCCACCCGCGTTGCGATACGCTATTATAGTACCATAGTCGGGGCGAAAGTTGTTGCCTGGATCTTCTGTGGTGACTCTACATTGGATGGCGTAACCGTTGCATTTAATGTCCTCTTGACTGTTTATAAAAATCCTAGGATCGTCCAATCGATGTCCTTTGGCAATTAGAATCTGAGACCGAACGATGTCTATTCCAGTAACTTCTTCTGTAATGGTGTGCTCTACTTGGATTCTATGGTTGACTTCTATAAAAAATATATTCTCTTTTTTGTCCACCAAAAATTCCAAAGTACCTAAATTGTTGTAGTTGAAAAATCTTTAAAAATTCAGCGCA
>JAJCYK010000471.1 GCA_029262935.1 Cytophagales bacterium
TGCCTTTGTCTGAACTGTTTGGATATGTAACGGATTTACGTACCATTTCATCAGGACGTGCTTCAGCAAGCCTAACCTTTTCACATTATGATCCTATACCTGCAAGTCTAGCAGAGGGAATCATTGAAAAAGTAAAAGGCACTGCTGTTAAATAAGATATTATGAATCAAAAGATCAGAATTAAACTTAAATCTTACGACCACAATTTGGTTGACAAATCGTCCGAGAAAATTGTGCGTGCCGTAAAAACAACGGGTGCTGTGGTTAGTGGACCTATTCCTTTACCAACCGTAAAGGAAAAGTTTACTGTACTGCGTTCACCTCACGTAAATAAAAAGTCACGTGAGCAATTTCAGCTGTGTACCTATAAGAGGTTAGTTGACATTTATTCTAACAGTACCAAGACTGTAGATGCGTTAATGAAATTGGAGTTGCCAAGCGGCGTTGACGTGGAGATTAAGGTGTAAAATAGCAGCAACCAAAAGGAAAGAACCAATACCTCAAAACATATTGGTTCTTTTTTTTGGTTTTTGAAATTTTCGACTTTGGTTACATTCAATTATTTGCTATCTTTGCAATCCTTTGCCGGAGGCCTGAGGATAACGAGGTAGAAATAGCGGAGAAATTAATAGGCAAAAATTCAGAAAAATGTCTGGAATAATTGGAAAAAAAATTGGAATGACGAGCCTGTTCGACGAAAGTGGACGGAACATACCCTGCACAGTAATTCAGGCTGGTCCTTGTGTTGTTACACAGATAAAAACCACCGAAACCGATGGTTATGAGGCTGTGCAATTGGCGTGGGGTGAGAAAAAAGAAAAGCGTACCAGCAAGCCAATGAAAGGACACTTTCAAAAAGCAAATACTACACCTAAGCGTACCCTAGTGGAGTTCCGTGATTTTAAGGCGGAAGAGGGTGCAGAATGGAGTTTGGGTCAAACGATTGAATTATCTACCCTATTTGAAGAAGGCGACTTTATTGATGCCGTGGGAACTTCCAAAGGTAAAGGTCATCAAGGTGTAGTAAGAAGACATAATTTTAGAGGAGTAGGTGATGCTACTCATGGTCAGCACAACAGATTAAGAGCTCCCGGATCTATCGGAGCAGCTTCTTATCCAGCCAGAGTGTTTAAAGGCATGAAGATGGCTGGTAGAATGGGCGGAGACCGAGTGAAGGTCTTTAACTTAAAGGTTGTTAAAATCATGCCGGAGGAAAACCTAATAGTGGTAAGTGGTGCAGTGCCAGGAGCCAAGAACTCAACTGTGATATTAGAGAAATAGACATGAAAGTTTCAGTATATCAAAATAGCGGCAAAGATTCTGGGAAGAAAATCGATCTCTCCGATGAGATATTTGCAGTCGAGCCCAACGACCATGCCATTTACTTGGACGTAAAACAATACCTGGCCAACCAACGCCATGGTACGCACAAGTCCAAGGAACGAGCTGAAATATCAGGATCTACTCGTAAGATTAAAAAGCAAAAAGGAACAGGTACTGCCAGAGCAGGAAGTATCAAGTCGCCGTTGTTCAAAGGTGGAGGAAGAGTATTTGGACCGCGTCCACGTGATTATAGCTTTAAGTTGAATAAAAAACTCAAACTTGTAGCCAGAAAGTCTGCTTTGACTTACAAAGCTAAAGAGGATGGCATTAAAGTGTTGGAAGATTTCAATTTTGAAGATCCCAAGACTAAAAATTATTTGAAAATGCTTAACTCATTAGAGCTTCAAGACAAAAAGACGTTACTGGTATTGGCACAGACAGATAGGAACATCGTGCTTTCAAGCCGGAATATTCCTCTCGCCAAAGTAACCACAGTAGACGCTCTTCACACGTATGACCTTTTGCATGCTGATCAACTTTTGATTAGTGAAAGCTCTGTTGAAAAAATTGAAAACCTACTGAAATGAGTGTTTTAATAAAACCTTTGATCACTGAAAAGATCTCTGCATTGAATGAAGAAGGCCGCTACGGTTTTGTAGTAGCGATGAAGTCCAACAAAATTCAAATTAAAAAAGCAGTTGAAGAAATGTATGGTGTTACCGTGGAGAGCGTAAACACCATGAGATACCAAGGTAAGTCCAAATCTAAGTTCACTAAATCAGGATTAATCTCTGGTAGGACGAATTCTTATAAAAAGGCCATAGTGAAAGTAGCCGAAGGAGAAGTAATTGACTTTTACAGCGGAGTATAATCTATAGGGAATAATAAAATGGCAGTAAAGAAACTACGACCCACGACACCAGGACAGCGCTACAGAATGGCGCCGAGTTTTGATGAGATAACCACCGGCAAGCCTGAAAAGTCCTTACTTAAGCCCAACAAAAGGTCTGGTGGAAGGAACAACACCGGACGCATGACCATGCGTTACTTGGGTGGAGGTCACAAGAAAAGAATGAGGGAGATCGATTTCAAACGAAGAAAGTTTGATATTCCCGCTACAGTTAAGTCTATCGAATACGATCCCATGAGATCTGCTAGGATCGCGTTGTTGTTTTATGCCGATGGTGCCAAAGCGTATATCATTGCTGCGGAAGGCTTGAAAGTTGGACAAACAGTAATCTCAGGAGAAAAAGTAGCCCCTGAAGTTGGCAACGCACTGCCTATTGGAAATATTCCTTTAGGTACAATCGTGCACAACATTGAATTGAAGCCCGGTAAGGGAGCAGCCATGGCTCGTAGCGCTGGTGCTTATGCGCAGCTATTAGCTAGAGAAGGAAAGTATGCCACACTTAAGTTACCCTCAGGAGAAATGAGAATGGTGTTAACTACCTGCTTAGCTACCGTTGGTACCGTATCTAATGCGGAACACATGAATGTAAATTTGGGTAAAGCTGGTAGAAACCGCTGGTTAGGAAGACGTCCTCGGGTACGAGGTGTGGCTATGAACCCGGTGGATCACCCTATGGGAGGTGGAGAAGGTAAGTCCTCTGGAGGTCACCCTAGATCAAGAAAAGGACTTTATGCCAAGGGTTTTAAAACCAGATCCAAGAAGAAATACAGCGATAAATTGATAATTAAGAAATAGTAACAGGCAATAATGGGAAGATCATTAAAAAAAGGACCTTACATCGACTTTCGTTTAGAAAAGAAAATTGATGTATTGAACGAATCCAGCAAAAAGTCCGTGATAAAGACATGGTCTAGAAGATCCATGATTTCGCCAGATTTCGTTGGTCATACGTTTGCAGTACATAACGGAAACAAATTTATTCCTGTTTATGTGACAGAAAACATGGTGGGGCACAAACTTGGTGAGTTTGCTCCTACTAGAAATTTCAGAGGTCACGTTGCCAAAAAAGATAAAGGCAAAAGATAACATATAAGAATATGGAAGCGATTGCTCGATTAACTAATGTACCTACTTCTCCTCGCAAAATGCGCTTGGTAGCGGATATGATCCGGGGAGAATCCGTAAACAAGGCTTTAAACATTCTAAA
>JAJCYK010000472.1 GCA_029262935.1 Cytophagales bacterium
AGGGTATGTATTTCAACCAGAAGTAAACGGAGCGATTACTCAAGGAGGTATCCATTTTCCAGAAGCGGGAAGCTACACCGTATCCATTTGGGAAGTTGAAACCTTCACTTTAC
This sequence comes from Cytophagales bacterium, assembly GCA_029262935.1. GTDB lineage: Bacteria > Bacteroidota > Bacteroidia > Cytophagales > Cyclobacteriaceae > JAJCYK01. The sequence goes on from JAJCYK010000472.1 coordinate 114, forward strand.
TCACACAAGTGACCATAACGCAAGCAGATGAGGAATGGTCAATGAAAGAGATTCCAGATTTATTGTTATCCAGTGAAAAATCCTACGCTGTTTGTTCTTTTTTACCTATTGGTGTAAAATACTATAGCGCTTCAAATGTACACTTACCCTTGGATTTGAAAAGTGTTAAGGTGTTAAACAGTGTTGCTGCATATGGAAATAACTATCCGGTAGATCTGATAATGACCAGCGGCGTATTCGGGTTTGTAGACTTTACGTTTGAAGCCAACTCTGAGTAGTATAAACAGCATCTTCTAAGAACCAATTCTCAACTGTCGATGGGTTACTGCTTTCCATTTTCTGCATAAAGTTCTATATTGAATATTCTGTTATGCGAAATTTAAGTAATATCCTCATTATTTCTGCCGGATTTTTCATTTGGGGATTAACTATGGACGCCCAGCAAGTTTCCACAAATTCGCCTGAGATTATCATGAAAGCCGATTCGGATTACGAAAACGTCTTTACTTTTGACGTGATTAATGAGCCTGCGTTGGAGCAAACAGTCGGCGCTCCTGAGGCCTTCTATGATTATTTTTGGGAATTTGGTGATGGGAGTTATAGTTTTGAAGAAAATCCCACACACGTCTATAAAGATTTCGGCAATGGAGACGTTTTGGTGGCCTTAACCAACAATTATAGCAATGGAGGTGCTCCCCCTACCCGACCTAAAAAAAAGCGTAAAAAGAAAGACCAACCACCACCAACAAATACCACGTTGGCTTCTGCTTGGAAGCTAGGTGATGAGATTAATACTTCCTTAGAGGCCAGTCAATCCGTAGGTATGATTACTAACCATTCACCTAAACCTGGTGACCCTATAGTTGCTGTTTTGTCTTACAAAAACAATGGGCTTTTAGGCATATCACCAAATTTGCCTCAAAATGGTCGCCTTTATTTATTTTATAATGAAAAGGCTTTTAGTTATAATAATTTTGTATTTCAAGAATCTCGTGAGCATGCAGAGGAAGCCTTAACAGAAGGTTTGCCACCAGAGGGCTTGACATGGAGCCAGTCCTTACCACAAGAAACCATTTGGGCCTCAAATAGTACCAATAAACCAACCGTAGACGTAGCGCCTCAACCCATATTTAGTGAACATAAAGACGTTATTTTGAAAGCGGCTTCGGCAAAGTATCAAGACGTGCTTACCTGGGATTTTAAAGATTTGCAAAGAGATGAAGTGCGTAACATCTTTACTACTTTTTTGACGACCCCTGAAATGATTCGTGACACCAGCGCCACAATTAATTTTCAAGCCGTATTAGTACCGGAGAACTCAGTTTTAGCGGAGACCTCTACTTTAGCCCTGACTGTCCAAGCATCCCATGACCCCAACAAAATGTACGTCTCGGAGCGTAATATTAAAAAAAGCGCTATCGTCAAAGATGGTTTGGTCTATACTATAAAGTTTCAAAATATAGGGAAAGGCCCAGCTAGTAACATTATTATAAAGAATGAGATTCACCGCTCTTTGGACCCCACTACCATTAAAGTGTTGGACTACTATCCCAAGACCATATGGTGTGACCAAACTGACTCGCTAGCCATTATAAGTTGTCATGACACCTTGATAAGCGACGGATTAATCACCTGGAAATTGAACAATATATACCTCCCAGGTCGGAGGCAACCAGACCGCGAAAGTGGTAAGGCTACCAAAGGTTGGATTAAATATTCCATCAAGCCCAAGAAACGTCTGAAAGGCAGAAAACTAGCAGGAAAATCCTTCATTTACTTCGACCGCAATGCCCCCATAGCCACTAACAGGGTAAGGACGCGTATTGACAAATCCTGGAGCCTCGGATTTAAAGCAGGATTGAATAACGTAAATCAAGACTTCAAACATCTTTTTGGAGGAATCATATGGGCTCCTTTCCGCCCTCGAGGGTTTTATAACCAAACTGAGCTACTTGTTTCTGAAGAAGGATACGAGTATTCTGAAAATGAAATTGGAGTGGCTCTGGGTACAGACGCTACCGGCAATGTATTGTTAGGTGATCGTGTTACGGACGTTAATTACTCTTTGGTATATGTCGATCTGGTTCCCTTTCAAATAAGAAAAAATTTCTTGAGGTTTATAAGTGTTGGTGCTGGAGCTCAGCTTTCCTTATTAGCCAAGGCGGAGGAAAATGTGCATATCCTCAGCAGGTTCGATCAAACTGGCATCGAGGATCAAATCCAGGATATTTCTGCTGATGTGGTAGACGTATTGGATGGGCTTAAGGATTCTAGGTTCAATACAATAGAGCCAGGAATTTTTCTGGATATTAACGCGGGCTTAGTAATAAAGGGACCCAGTGGTGGGGTCCGACTAACTTGGAAAAATGGGAAGCGCCCCATGGCAGGCAGTCGAGAAGACCCTCAAACTGAAGTCCGGACCTCCATTCAAGTATATTTTCAATACAAATTGTAACACGCTTCCAAAAAAATAGAATAGGACTTTAACAACTCCTGGAAGATGTTTACTAAATTGTTTACCCCATCAATCAAATACATTGAGAAATATTACGTCAAGTGGAAAACTTTATGATGATCGTTTGTCTCCTCCCCAAAGCGCATCAAACGAAAAACATCGAACCCTAAAAAGCATTTTCCTATTAACCCTAATTTTTTGTCTTAATACTATTTTGTTAAGTGGTCAACACATCGCTAAAGAGCAACTTATTGAGCAACTCACCCTGAAGGCCGAACATTTCGCAGCATTAAATCAAGCTGACAGTGCCATCGTCTATTATGATAAAGTAGCACAGGTTTATTATGAAGACCAACAAGTGGTTGATTACATATACAGCTATATAGATGGAGCATTTATATTTACCAGTTCCGAACAATACACCCAGGCCATAGCATTTTTAGAGGTGGCTGACAGGAATTTAAGCACTCCCGGTGATCCGGATGAAATGTGGGCCTTTCTTTGGTTACATGTTCATTTGGCTCACAATCATTATCAAATGGGCGACTTCTTAAAGGCAAAAAATATCTACGAAGAGGCGTTCTTAAATTATGTCGGTCAAGAGCACAGAGATTTTGATGTAGCTAACTACTTGTACCGCCCCTTAGGTAATATTTATACAAGATTAGGGGCCCATGAAAATGCTTTTAATCTGCTGGAGCGATTCAAGCAAATCAGTTTAGAGTATGAACGGTATAACATTGCAGCAGAAGCACTAAGTGATATTGGTATATTGTTTTTTGACCAAAGAAATTATCAAGGTGCAATTGACAGCTATCAGACAGCCTTGGATCTTCCTCAAATAAATAACAAGTCCCGGGCCTTAGTACTATCTAATCTTGCCGGTGCTTTTATGGAATTACGTGATTTCCCGAAAGCTATCGAAGCAAGCAAACATTCTCTGAGATTGTTTAACCGGGAAAACGAGAGTAACCCCTCAAATGAAATTCTGGCCTATAAATCCGGTGTCCAAAATAAATTGGCACATGCTTATCTGGCCCAGCAAGAATTCAGTTTAGCGAATGGCCATTTTGAACGTGCTTTGATACTCTCTCAAGAAGCATATGGAACGTCAAAACGACGAGAGACTGCCAAGATTTATTTAGGGTTGGGCCAATTAAACCTTGACTTGAATAATCCAAAGCTAGCCCTGGAGTACTTCCATCGGACTTTGAGTGCCGTATTGTCAGAAATCATTAAAGACCCTTATCAAAATCCCAATGCTGCCAGCCTTTATGCTGAGAATTCCTTAATGGAGGCTTTAGAAGGAAAAGCTGTAGCATTTGAACAACTGTTCAAACAAAATGCTGATCCGGGCCTGTTGGAAAAAGCTTTGCAATGTTATGAGCTTATTCTGGAGGTCGAGGCCAAGCTTAGGCAAAATTATCAATTCGAGTCATCTAAGTTATTTCTTGTAAATGAAAGTCATCAACGCAGTGAAGATGCTTTGGACTTAGCTTTCCAAGTGTACCAAGCCAATCCCAATAAGACCAACTTTCAACGCGCCTTTCAAATATCAGAAAAAGCTCGATCCGTAGTATTAAAGGAGTCCCTTCAGGACTACAAAGCGCAAAATTTCGCCGGGATACCCGATTCACTGCATACCTATGAACGAGAACTAAAAATAAACTTAAGCCTTCTACGAAAAGCAATATTACAAGAAGCTAATTCGGAGATTACCAAAAAAGAGCTGTTTCTAAAAAAAGAAAAAGTATTTGAGCTTGAGCAGGCACAGCGACAATTGTCATCAGTCCTTGAATCACAGTATCCAGCATACTTTAAACTTAAATATCAGTCTAATGAAATGGTATCAGTGGAAGAAGCTCAAAGTAAATTTTTAATAGACAATGAAGTGATTGTGGAGTATTTTGTCGGGCTCCAAGCCATTTACATCTTTAAAATTAGCCAAGACGAGTTCAAGCTTATAAAGGTTAATAATGACTTCCAGCTACAAGACCAAGTTGAGTTGATGTTAACGGCAATTCGAAAATTTCAATTAATTCCCATGGACGACTATAAAGAAGTGGCCTATGAATTGTTTGAAAAGCTCTTAAGTCCCGTAATAACGGAGCCTGGTGAATCTCTATTAGTAATACCTGATGGTATATTAAGCCATCTACCTTTTGCTGCCTTACTGAAACATCGAACCTCAAATAACAACTATAAAGAACTTCCCTATCTAGTAAAAGAGCATTCTGTAAGTTACGCATACTCGCTTAGTTTGTTAAAAGAGAGTTATCAAATACCGTCAAACAACGCAGATCAAAAACCGTTTTTAGGGGTAGCCCCGATTTACGAAAATAGCAGTCAATTTGCGTACCTGAAACATAGTGAGGATGAGGTGGATAAAATCAGCAAAAAATTAGACGGAGATCGTTTAATTGGAGGAAATGCTACCAAGCAAAAGTTTATGTCCATCGCGAATGAGTATCAAATGATTCACCTCTCTAGTCATGCAGAAGCAATCGA
>JAJCYK010000473.1 GCA_029262935.1 Cytophagales bacterium
CTGTTAGTGGGTTGATGTTTTTACCCCTTTACCAGGACTCTGGTAACGATGGTTTCTTTATTGTGGAAGAAATATCTGTTATGGAAACTATGTAAGTATGGCAATTGCTGCAAATCAGGTTTTACAAGATCTTCAAAAGGGCCAATATAAGCCCATATATTTTTTACAAGGTGATGAACCTTACTTTATAGATCTTATTTCCAATTATGTGGAAGAACATGTGTTGGCTGAAGCTGAAAAAGGATTCAACCAAATGATCATGTATGGCAAGGACAGTTCTGTAAGCAGCATTCTAGGCAATGCCAAAAGATTTCCAATGATGTCTCAACGTCAAGTAGTTATCGTAAAGGAAGCTCAGGAAATTAGCGACTTTGGACGGCAGGAAGGTCAAAAAATGTTGTTGGATTACCTAGAGCAACCTTTGGATAGTACCGTATTAGTGTTTTGCTATAAGTACAAAACACTAGATGGTAGAAAAGCATTAAGCAAAACAATAGCCAAGCGTGCGGTTTTGGTAGATTGCAAAAAACTCTATGAAAATCAAATTCCTGCTTGGATCCTTAATTACGTGCAGGGTAAGGGGTTTAACATCGATCATCAAACCGCCCAATTGCTATCTGATTACATAGGTAATAATCTGGAGCGCCTCAGTAGTGAAATCGATAAGGTGCTTATCAACTTGACCGCTCCCGCGGAAATAAATACTGATTTAGTGCAAAAGTATGTAGGCATTTCCAAAGATTATAATGTGTTTGAATTGCAAAAGGCTTTGACCTATAAAGACAATCTTAAAGCTCAAAGGATTGTGCAATATTTTGGGGACAACCCAAAGTTAAATCCTATTATTCCCATCATAGCCCTGTTGTTTACGTTTTATTCTAAAATCTTAAGGATACATCAGAGTAAGACTAGTTCTGAAAACACTTTGGCGCAAGAGTTAAAAATTCGCCCCTTTTTTTTAAAAGAATATCTTTTGGCTGCCAAAAATTACCAGCCGGAAAAAGTCATCGAAAACATCCACTTTTTGCGATTGGCAGATCTAAAAGTTAAAGGGGTAGGGAGTACGCAATCTGCTCCAGGTGAAATACTGAAAGAGCTGATTTTTAAACTGATGCATTAATGGTATACTTTTTGAATAGTCAGTGGTATTTAAGCATCACGTTCACAATAATTACCCAACTGGTGTGTTATGTTTACATGTTTTAGTACTGTGTTATGTATAGAATCATAATTATTTCAACCCTGGTGTTTTTGAGCTATTCGTTACCAGCTCAAAACACATTATACGACAATAGAGAGGACCAGGAGTTTAGAGACGCACTGGAGCTTTTGCATAAAGAAAAATACGCCGCAGCTAGGCAAGTTTTTGAAGACTATCTCCGACAAAATCCTCAAGGAATTAATAAAGAAGAGGCCCTTTACTATCGGGCTTATAGTGCGTTAAATCTGTATCATATTGATGCTGAAGAGCTGTTTGAAGAGTTCATACTCAAGTATGACTATCATCCGAAAAGTGCACTTGCTTACTACGAATTAGGAGACTTCTATTTTCGAGATAAGAACTACGAAAAAGCCATCAGCTATTTCGAAAAGGTTCCTTTGGCCAAGGTAAACGAACAACAAAAACTAGAGACTCGCTTTAAATTGGCCTATGGTTATTTTGGTCAAAAGAAGTTTTCTGAGGCTTTGGAAAAATTTAATCAAATAAAGATTAGTCCCAATAAATACGCAGCAGCTTCCAGCTATTACGCAGGTTATATTGAATACAGAAATGAGGATTATGAAAACGCATTGGTTGACCTCCAACGTGCGGAGAAAAATGAAGCCTATGCCAGCCTGGTGCCTTATATGGTCGCTAATGTGTACTACAAGCAAAAACGTTTTGATGATTTGCTCGACTATACGGAGCAAGTCCTTGATAAACCCAACATACGCAATACCGATGAAATTTATCTGTTAGCAGGGGAAGCTTATTACTTTAAAGGTGACTATCAAAAAGCTGCGGAGCATTTTAACAATTACGCACAAAGGGTTAAGAAAAAACCACCAAAAGATATCCAATACAAACTGGCCTATGCACAATATGTATCAGGAGACGAAGCCGGAGCCTTAGAAAATTTTAAGTTATTGGCTTCCAGAAACGAAGAATTGGGTCAGTTTTCGTCTTACTATCTGGGAGAAATCTATGTGAAACAAGACAACTTGAAGTACGCGGTAACTTCCTTTGAGAAAGCGCGCAAGGATTCATTTAACGATGAAATTAAAGAAGCGGCTTCTTTTAAGTACGCTAAAGTGCAATATGATCTTGACAATTACCCGGACGCAATAGCCGGGTTTGAGTCCTTTCTAACTCAATATCCTCAAAGTAAGTTTAAGAATGAAGCTAACGACTTGGTGAGCGAGGCATACCTTCACACCAACAATTACACCCAAGCTATTAAGCACTTGGACGCTTTGCCGGAAAAAAGTGAACGGGCCCAAAAGGCTTACCAAAAAGTCACTTACTTTAAAGGCACCGAATATTTTAACAACGGAAAATACCGTAACGCCGTTAGCATGTTTCAGCGTTCTCTAAAGTACCCATTTGATGGTGAAATCGTGGTATTGGCTAACTTCTGGACTGCAGAAGCCTATTCCATAGGAAAAAAGTACCCTGAGGCGATCAATGCCTACAGTACCGTATTTAGGGAAGCTCCA
>JAJCYK010000474.1 GCA_029262935.1 Cytophagales bacterium
TCCTTGCTTTACATAAGTATCCAGTAACTCGGCAAACCGTCGGCTTTTGCCGTCTTTAAGGGCGTTAACAATGTGCCAGGCGGTGTCCAAACCCACTTCATCTAAAATGCCAAAGGGCCCCATAGGCATTTTAAAGTTTCCCATCCAACTGCGATCAATGTCTTCAATAGTGCCAACGTCACCGGTGACTAGGGCTCCAGCAGATCCAATTAGGGCCATAAGCATGTTATTAAATATGTACCCGGAGACTTCCTTATGGACCAGCACGGGTATTTGCTGTAAACTTCTGCCAAAGCTTTCTAATAAAGGAACCATCCAGGCTGCGGTCCCGGGATGGGGCATGATGTCAACTACATTGGCGTGGAAAACATCGTGAAAATGCAAAGCACAAAACAACTCAGGACGTCCAGAGATACTGGCAAACATGGAGGGGAGCAAGTAGGACGTATTGGTAGTAAAAATTACTTTTGGGTCACACAGCTTACCAAACTGCTGCCATACCTGATTTTTAATCAAAACATCCTCGGTCACGGATTCGCTGACCAAATCAACTCCGGAGACCGCCTCATTAGGGTCAGTAGTAGTGGTAAGGCGTACTAGACCAGACTCGAATTGTTCTTGAGATATTATCTCGTTTTTTAACAATTTCTGAGCCAGAGTTGTTTGTGTTTCACGTGCTCGTACCAAAGAGTTCGTATCAATATCGTACATCGTACACGAGTATCCGTTCAGGACGCAACTAAGACTGATACGCAAACCCATGGTTCCAGATCCAAGTACTAATATTTTGTTTATATCACTGATATTCAATGGATCCATAAATTATGGATTAAGTATTACTTTTCCTGTATTTTCGTGATTCTCCAATATCTGATGGGCATCAGCTGTAAGCTCTAGCGGAACCTTTTTGTATATTATGGGGTCAATCTTTCGCTCTGCCAGGTATTGTATTAAGGTGGCGAAACTGTCTGCGCTTAGTGCTGGATTTTTCATTATGCTGAACAGGTGGAACATACTGACCCCGTAGCTTTGGGAAGGATCACTGGCAATGGCCTTTAATAAATTGGTGGAAGGATTGCCATCGGCAATACCAAACCAAATCACTTGGCCCAGTGTATTCAACATTTTAAAATTATTTCCAAAGCCCTCGCCGGCCACACAGTCCAAAATAAGATCTGCACCTCGACCTTCCGTAATTTCATTTACCCGGGTGACTACATGTTCTTGTTTGTAATTGATTACGTGATCAATCCCCATTTCTTTTATCAAGTCTGCTTTGTCATTCTGGCTAGTTAAGCCAATCATTTTAATCCCCGCAATCTTTCCAAGTTGGATGGCAGCAGTACCCACACCACCAGCAGCCGAATAGATCAATACGGTCTCTCCAGGTGTCACCCTTCGCACCGTGTGCAGCATGTGGTACGCGGTAAGGTAAATGATAGGTAAAGCCGCTGCGGCATCGTAGTCTACGTTGTCGGGGAACGGGATCACTTTATTGGCGGGAACGGCAGCCAGAGTACAATAGGAGGGGTGTCCAAATACGATGACCCGGTCTCCAACTTTCACATGTTTGACTTCACTGCCAATTTCAATCACACTACCAGCACTTTCAGAGCCCAATATGGCGGGGAACTGAGGCATATAAGGATATTCCCCTCGCCGTATTAAAACGTCTGAAAAATTTACGGAAATACTCTTAATCTCCACTAGAACTTCGTTTGCACCACAGGTGGGATCGGTTAGTTCCTCATAGGTCAGAGCTTCTAGCCCGCCGGTTTGATGTATTCTGATTGCTTTCATATTGATTAGTAGAAATGATTGATTCTTTGGTATTTGAGAGCATTTTGAATGTTCTTAGCACAAGCATTCACGACATGTCCCAATTGTGCAAATCTTTGGTCTTTGGTTATACCCTGAAGATAACGAGCATATATTTGTTGTACAATAACCCCAATCTTAAAGCAGCCAAAAACATAATAAGGCAACATATTTGTGGGTGGCTGTCCGATGCTGTCAAAATAATTATCGACTACTTCTTGGCGATCCAAATTACCAGGGAGCCAAGTAAGACTAAAAGGCCTTAAAGCCGGATGATCGTTAGTTTCCGCCCAATATCCTAATGTAGTACCCAGATCCATGTAAGGATGACCCAACGTAGCCATTTCCCAATCCAAAACGGCTATGATGTCCCAAGTTTCAGGGTGTAACATCAAGTTATCATATTTATAATCGTTGTGAATAAAGGCATGGAGATCTTCGGGTTGATGATCACTCATCCAATCAACCGCCAATTCCATTCCGGCGAGTGTGGTATTTTGACACGCTCTGTATCTTTTGATCCAACCATCAATTTGCCGAGAGGCATAACCGAGGGGTTTGCCTAGAGTGGATAGTGCACCGTCAAGTTTAAGTTGGTGGAGTTCTGCTAAATTTTTGATACTGGCACGTGATATTTGCCGTAATAGAGTAGGATCTTTCGCCAGGGGTTGCGGGAGCTCCTTACGTAGTACAACCCCAGTAATCCGTTCCATTAGGTAAAAGGGTGCTCCTAGTATGTCGGGTGATTCGCACTGGAGAATTACTTTTGGGATTTTAGCATATGCGGGAGCCAGGGCTTGTAACACCCGGTATTCCCGGGCCATGTCATGGGCGGATTTTATATCTGCTCCAATAGGCGGTTTGCGCAAAACCAGCTGTTTCCCTTTGAGTTCCACCAAGTAGGTGAGGTTTGAAAAACCACTGGGAAATTGCTTTATGTTAATAATTTTGGCGTCTGCTCCTAAGAAGTCCCATAAATATTCTTGCAGGGCGATTTTATCCAGATGTTCACCTTCACGGACAGAAGTGGGATGGTCCAAAACATCTTTATTCATGGGTTCTGATATTAAGGCCATACTCTTTTAATATGCTGCGTGCTAGTACGTTTTTATGAACCTCATCAGGTCCATCGTAGATACGCGCCCCTCTTTCATGCCGGTACCAAAAGGCCAACAGGGTATCGTCGGTAATGCCCATTGCTCCATGAGTCTGAATAGCTCGGTCCAACACCTTTTGTAAGATGTCCGCTACAAAAAACTTAATGGTGGAGATATCCTCTTTGGCAGCTTTTGCACCCATTCGATCGATTTTGTAGGCTGCGTGTAGTACCGAATACCGAGCCGCATTTATTTCTGCCCGGCTTTCTGCAATCCAGTTCTGAATGGTTTGACGGCTTCCTAATTTGACTCCAGGAGCGAGGTCCCGGCTACTGGCTCGCTGACACATCAGGGTAAAAGCCCGTTCACAAATTCCTACCCAGCGCATGCAGTGGTGTATGCGACCAGGTCCTAATCTTTTTTGAGCCAACGTAAATCCAGCACCCCGTGTGCCTATCAGATTGGCGGCCGGGACGCGGCAATTGTCAAAACGAATTTCCGAATGACTAAAATATCCTCCCCCAGCTTCTCCCATAATAGGTATGTTACGTACCCTCTGGTAGCCTTCAGTATCTGTTGGTACCACCAACATGCTCGCCCTTTGATAAGGGTTAGCATCTTCCGGTTCCGTAATGGCCATTACAATGACAAATGCAGCTCCATCAGCAGCAGTAGTAAACCATTTGTGTCCATTGATTACATAGTGATCCTCTTCTAAAGTTGCCAACGTGCTCATGTGAACCGGATTGGATCCTGCGTGCTCCGGTTCGGTCATGCCAAAGCAGCTACGGGCCTCCCCATAAGTTAAGGGTTTCAAAAATTGGCTTTGCAAGTCATTAGAAGCATGATGCATAAGCAATTCCATATTGCCAATATCCGGTGCTTGGCAATTGCAACTGTAATGGCCAACGGGACTCGTTCCCAGTAATTCACTGACTTGAGCAAACTCCACTAGAGAGAAGTCAGGGCCGCCATGCCATTGATCTAAATGAGGGTTCCACAGACCTCTTTGCTTGGCAGCTTTACGCAGAGGTTGTATGGCGTCTTCTAGATCCTCCAGCGGTAGTTTCAGTAACTGCTCTTCCAAAGGATAAACCTCTTCCTCCAAATAGGCCCGGTACCGGGGGAGAAAGGCGCGACTTTTATCGGTATCAAAAATATCCATAGCTTTTGGTATTAGATGGTAAATCCGCCATCCACAGTATATACTCCTCCTGTGCAATAAGCTCCGGCATCAGACGCTAGCAACAAAGCCATACCGGAGACATCATCAGATTCGCCAATACGAGGTAAAGCCTGCTTAGCCATAAATTGTTGCATAATGGGGTCGCTTTTCCACAAGGCTTCGCTAAATTTTGTTTTGATCAATCCCGGGCAAATGGCATTGGCCCTAATACCTTTTGATCCCCACTCTTTGGCCAACACTTTAGTTAATGATATTAAGGCGGCTTTACTTACACTATATAGGCCTAACATGTCTCCAGGAGAAATGCCCCCTATACTACTTATGTTAATAACTGAGCCCCATCCTGCTGCCTTCATGTCAGGATAGCACAGTTTTGCTAGGTTTAAGGGTCCTCGGACATTTACATCCATAATTTTGTCAAACATGGCATCATCTGCATTGGTAATGGGGCCGAAGGCTGGATTGGCCGCGGCATTATTCACAAGGATATGGATCGGTCCATAAATAGCTCGCGTCTTTTCCACCAGATCAGACATACTGGCGGACTGGCCAATTTCCGCGGCAATGGCGCAACAGGTGATTCCTTGGGCGTCAAATTCTACTTTTACTTGGTCCAGTGTCTCCTGGTTGCGACTGCTGATGACCACCTGGGCCCCATGAAGGCCCAAGGCTTGGGCGATGGCCTTGCCAATTCCTTTGCTGGCACCAGTAACGATAGCGGTACGACCAGTAAGATTAAAGCGTGTGTTTGTACTCATGGGTCAATGATTAGTCTGTCCGAATATACCATTAAATCCAGAAATCACGGAGTGTCTAATCTGTCAATATCCAAGGCTTGTGTATAAATCGCTGCCATTCAACCTTTAGTAAATCGACCTGTGGATCAATCATGGGAGTCATCTCAGCTCCATTAATGCTAATTTCTCCAATAGCATAAATTTCCATCTGCTCTATGCCTTGACGCTGCAATTCTTTTTGCAAATACCTGCTGAACTGCCAAATCATATCGGGGTGTGTAGCCAATCGCGCGGCTTGCTTAGTGGTTAAATACTCCTTGGGGTGAATCATGCGGGAGACCAGGGTCTTTTTATCCACGACTTTGAATCTCACAAATCCAGACTTGGTACGCAGCATCATGCGCCAAGACATGCGATGGCCTTCCTCTGTCCTCAAGACATCACCCGCGAATAAATGATGTCTTAAAGGCAACAACAACTGAACGACAAAAAATGAAATTAAGCCAAATTGCAGAAATTTAGGAATTTCGTAGTTAGTTGGACGGCCTTCGTTAAGTTGTGGCAACCACCTTTTGCCCAAGGATTCCATCGGATAGAAGAAAAACAAGCAAGCCAACATCAGGAATGGAAAGATGCCTATACCAAAAATAATAGCATTGAAAAGGTGAAAAATAAAAGAAAGCACGACCCCTAAAATTCTAGTAGGGGCAAAAAGGAGCAAGGGCACAATGGAAAGGTCGAAAAATATACCACCTATGACCACTGTTCTATGCACCCACTCTTGTTGGAGCAACGTACCGACTAAGGGCCAGTCTGTTTTGGCGGCAAAGGCTAGTGCAATGAAGTGACCTTCCCACCAGCCCGGATAGAGTTTAGCTAAACCAGCATATGTGTAAACTACCAGCAACATATACTGGAAGATCTTTAAGCACCATTGAGGGCAGTAGTTTGTCCTAAGGTTTACTTGCCTATGAGCATCCCATGAGCCATTGGCATGCGCTGGGACCAGTAACATTAACATACAAAATAAGATTAACAGGTAGTAATGATTGTTGTAATTGGATTTTTGCATGAGATAGCAGCCCCACCACATCAGGGTAAATAGGCTCAAGCTGTAGCGATAATAAAACCCTATCATGATGAGTAGTCCTAAGACGCCCATGATCCCGTAATAAAGATACATGCCCATGCCAGGCAGGGGTTGAAGCCATTCGAAGCCAATAAAAGTAAAATTAAAAGCAGGTTCTATCATCGCTCTTTTTACCCAGCCAGTAAAAATGGCACCGAAGCTCTCAATGGCTATGAGTAGACCGAAAGCCCATCGAAATAGGATCAAAGGGGTATTGTTGACAGGTTGACTAAAATATTTCAGCACGGTAAAAGATCAGTTTCCAATTGGAATATTAATCATAATGTAGAAATTAGTGTAACACAATTCGCATTAGAGTAAATTTAAGTTGAACTCAAACCAAATTTTGATGAAATCCATCACCTGCTCCGTCCTTTTAATAGGTATTTTGTTTTGTACCCTTCCCAATATCGCGCAAGATTTAGCGCCTAAAGACGCTGCTGAAGCCACCAACCGGCTGATGATCGATCCCAACCCTTTAACTATTAAAGTGGGAGAAACGCAAAAAGTTCAGGTAAGGGCGTTCAACGGAGCGAATGAAGAAATACCAGATGGCAAGTTCTCTTTCATTACGCTGCGCAGCTCCGGTGTGGTGCCATCCAGTGGTGCCTTAGCTGATAGTTTAGGAAACATTACCGGGATGTCTGTGGGCACCTACAATTTGGCGGTATTTTGGTTTGGGAGTGGGGTGTTCTTAAGAGATTATTTGGAAGTACGCGTGGTGAATTGGGCCCCTTCCAAGATTGCTCTTAACAACATGCCTGGTAAAGCCATGGAAGGGTCTGTAATTCCCTTGGAGTTAGAAGTGTTAGATGAAAAGGGAGTACTCATTGCGAACGCGGCTCCTGCGGTTACCTCCTCTAATCCCCAGGTGGCTGTGGTGGATGCTTTTCATCAAGTCCGGCTCTTGCAACCGGGTAAAACCCGTATCACCGCGAAACTGGGAGTTGTGGAGTCCACTGTTAACTTAACGGTAACAGCCAGCAAAGTGTCCAACATTAAGTTAAGCGCTAGTCATGATGAAGTTAGAACAGGCGATGTTGTATATTTTAAGGCTACCACGTTTGATCAAAACAAGGAAATTGAGGTACCGATCAGCTACAGTATTTCAAGCTCACCCACCCAAAGCTTGAGCGGAGCAGGAGCGATGGTTCGCGAAGATGGTGCGTTTGTAGCAGAAAGACCAGGGTTTTACACGGTGAATGCGGTCGCTGGTGGTCAGGTAGCTAGCCATTCTATTCGTGTAGTGGAGCGAGATGTAACCCGTGAGATTGAAGTAGTTGGAAGGGGTACGGTGACAAAAAAACATACCACTGATTTTTGGCTATGGGAAGGACAAGATCAACGTGACTATGCCGTAACTGGCACCTTTAGCGCGGATGGTATGGCTTACTTTTGGGACATTACCAATCCTGCTGATATTGAACAGATAGACAGCATTCAGGTGGATGCCCGTATCGTAAATGATGTAAAGCTCACAGAAGACGGATCTGTCTGTATAATAAGTCGTGAGGGCGCATCCAGTCGAAAAAACGGTATTGTGATATTGGATGTTAAAAACCCCCGGGACGTAAAAATACTAGCCGAGTACAACGACCGCCTTACCGGTGGTGTACACAACTTGTTTATTCACAAGAATCATGTTTATGCCTTAAGTAATGGGCAACATTATGAAATCATTAACATTGAGGACCCCTCCAATCCGGTACGAGTAGGTCGCTTTGAGATCGACAACCCAGCACGGGCCATTCACGATGTATGGGTGGAGGACGGAATCGCATATTCTTCCAATTGGAACGATGGGGTGATTATGGTGGATGTGGGAAATGGGGTCGCTGGTGGTACTCCGGCCAATCCCGTGGAAATTTCCAGGTCCAAAGTAGTTGGCGACGCCAATCACACTACATTTCCTTTCAGAAGTCCTTCTGCCAACAAGTTTTATGTGGTGGCTGGAGACGAGATATTTCCTTTACAGTGGTTGAGC
This sequence comes from Cytophagales bacterium, assembly GCA_029262935.1. Taxonomy (GTDB): domain Bacteria; phylum Bacteroidota; class Bacteroidia; order Cytophagales; family Cyclobacteriaceae; genus JAJCYK01. The sequence continues at coordinate 7,952 of JAJCYK010000474.1, forward strand.
AAAGGCCTCACTGAAACACTACTGCCAAGAGGTTATGTGCATTTTATTGATTGGACCGACAAAGACAATCCTAAAGAAGTGGCCAGCTATCAAGTGCCTGAAGCAGGCGCGCACAATTATTGGGTTGAAGACGAGACGTTATATATTGGCTATTACACCGGTGGTGTAAGGGTGGTGGATTTAAGCGGCGAACTTATGGGCGACCTTTATAAGCAAGGACGAGAAATAGGTTACTTCGTACCTCGGGACCCTCAGGGTAAGGTGCCCAATATGGCAATGACCTGGGGAGCCAGACCTTATAAAGGACATTTGTTTTTCACCGATATGAACACTGGCTTGTGGTCAGTAAAAGTAAAACCCAAACAACCTGATAGCGATTTACCGGTAAATGTACAGGATTAGCACCTATTCAAAACAAAAATTAGCCACTAAATAACTTGGTTTTAGCAATAAACTGAAATCAAAGTGAGCCTTTAGGCTAATTTCTTTAATCTATTAGTTATCAATTGTTTAACAACTACATCCAGGTAAATCAATTGCTCGCCTTGAGTGGGTTGTTGCTTAGAAAAACACTACCTAATATTTTAATAGTTATATTTTTTGTCTTATATTATGATAACATAAACCAAAACAGGATTAATTCAACTAATTGATAATTATGAAGAAAAGCGTCTTAATTGTAATGGCACTGTTATTAAATAGTGCGTTGATGGCGTCTGACATTAAAGTTGGACTGTCTGCTGAATCTCCTAGCTACAAAATCTACAGCACCGATATGAACATCGGAGTTCAAGTAGGTGATGCCGTAGCTTATAAGGCGGAACTTCCTAGAGTATTCATGGAAGAGCCCGCAGTACCCATGGACCAAGAGACCTTTGAATGGGGTATGGCCCTCGCTTTTGTTTTAAGCAATATAGGTGGTGATTTTACTGATGACTACAGTTTCAGGGGCAACATTTTGTTTGGTGTCTATGCCCTATATGCTTTGACCGCACAGCTCTTCTTCATGCCCCATCTTTATTATATTGGGTTGGGTACCAGTTTTAGCGACAGCTCGTTTGATGTGAGTTTGCGTTTAGCCTACATATTATTACCTCTTTTGGTGATGTACGCTATAAATGACCAATGGAAAGTTGGACTGGGTCCTTATTTCGGCTTTTTGTTAAGCGCCAAAAACAAAGGAGATGGTGTGGATCAGGACGTGAAAGATTTCACTTCGGGATTTGATTTTGGAATTAAGGTTGCAGTGGCTTATAAACTAACAGAACAATTTGCCCTGGGTTTGAGTTACCTGCATGGGCTTTCGAATATTGCTGACAATGAAGGTTCCAGTAACTTTGACCAATACAATCGCGCTATACTATTCACGGTATATCTCAATATAGCTGCTATATTGAACCAATAGTATTTCTAAAAAGTAAAAAAAATGCTTGCCTTTGGCAGGCATTTTTTTTTTAATTTCAAGTTCATGTATTTTTGATTTATGAATCCCAGTGTTACCGGATGGTTGCGTGCCTATTGTGAAAACAGAACCCAGTCGATTGCCAGGAATGCAGCCCTTCTGGAAGGTTCGGAAGAAGTGCTGTATCGTATGTTACAGCCCACCGGACTGATGTACGGTCATCCTGTAAAGCACCCGGGATCCTTGGATATTGAATCTTGGGATTCGGTGGAGAAGATGAAACTCATTTATGCTGAATCTTTGTTTCAAATAGCCACCACCAATCTCGGTTTGAACCCCGAAGAGCCCCCCACAGCAGATTTAACAGAACATCTGGTTACCGAAGTAAACGACTATTTTTTAAACATCTATCCCCATTTGTATCAGGGGAAACTCACCAGCAGCTTGGAAGACCCATTTTACCTAGCGGAGACTTTGATCACCAAGCGTCTTACCGTTAAAACCTCCCTACTAAAGAACTATTTGGCCAACCTTTTTCACAACAGCCTTCTGTTCTTGGATGTGTATTACTTTGGCAAATGGATCAAGGGTATGGGATCGGCTAGTAGCCGTCGACTTAGAGAAGAGAAGGAAGCCATGCGTTTGGCTATCCTTGAAGTGATGGCCTTAGCAGCCTTTGCAGATGATAGTTTACAAAAGGAAGAACGTGCCCTTTTCGAGTTCTTTTTACATTCCGCGGGATTAAGTCCTGAAAAGCAAATAGAAGCACGTCAGTTGTTGAACAGTCGGGTGCAAATAAGTGATATACATATCCCTCCAGTGGAAAGTTGGATACTCCGCAAGTATTTGCTTGAAATGGCAATTCTGATCACTTGGGCTGATAAGGACATGTCCGCCAAGGAACAAGAAATGATTGACGGCTTAGGGTTGAAATTAGGATTTACTACAGAAGATGCCAGTAGCAGTATTTTGGCAGTAGAAAGTTTTGTGCTGGCCAATTGGGAGGGGATGCACTACTTGTTGGGAAAGCATAACATGGAACGGGTTGGAAATCGATTCGTCAGAAGATTAAAAAGCTTTATCAATAAAAACAAAGACTATGTGGTACAGGAGGTTAAAGAGAGTAAAGAGCTGGTCACATTGCTGGGCAAAAGTCGAAGAACAACTTTAACTGAATCAGAGAAAAGAGTTGTGAATAAGCAACTTATGGATATTTTAAAAACCATACCAACTTTTGTGATTATTGCTTTGCCTTTTACTTTTATAACCCTACCAATCATGATTAGCTTGCTACCTCCCAGCGCCTTCCCCAGTGCTTTCCAGGAATAACCACTAAAATCATGGACCGGGGTTTCAAAAGTGCCATCCTTTCTCTATATTGAACCGCTTAATACTTAACGTAAAAGCTACATGCAAATTGGCATCCTCAACGAACCCTCAGACCTCAGGGTGGCTTTAGTCCCGGATGTAATCAAGCAGTTGATTGACCGAAAGAATAATGTTTTGGTAGAATCCAACGCTGGAGTACAATCTTCAATATCAAACGATGATTTTCAGGCCAGTGGCGCAGAAATAAAGGACAGAGATTCCATTCTGCAAAACTTAGACCTTTTGATTTCTGTTACCCCCCCCGCGGCCGAAGTCTATGCAAAATTGAAACCCCATGCCTTAGTCATTTCGTCTTTTGAGCCTTTTAACAAACCGGAGGTGGCTCAGCAATTGGCTAGTACCGGTGTTACGGCCTTGAGCTTGGATATGATTCCCAGGATAACCTTGGCTCAATCTATGGATGTGTTGTCTTCCATGGCTTCCATAGCGGGATATAAAGCCGTTATAGTGGCAGCAAACCATTTGCCTCGATACTTTCCTATGTTAACCACTGCCGCAGGCACCATCCCACCGGCAAAGGTTTTAGTGCTGGGGGCAGGCGTGGCGGGCTTACAGGCTATTGCCACCGCTAAGAGAATTGGAGGGGTAGTGGAAGCCTTTGACACCCGTTTAGCGGCAAAAGAGGAAGTAGAAAGCCTTGGTGCCAAGTTCGTAATGGTAGAAGGAGCTACCGATGATAAGGATGCTGGAGGATATGCGGTGGAGCAGACCGATGAATACAAGCAAAAGCAGCAGGCTTTAATTCAAGCAAAAGCGGAAAAAGCTGATGTAATCATTACTACCGCACAACTACGAGGGCGACCGGCACCTGTATTGTTGACTGCAGAAACCGTCCAAAAGATGAAATCTGGTGCCGTAATCGTAGATTTGGCTTCCTCCACTGGGGGGAATTGTGCCCTAACCCAAGACAACGAAACCCTAGACGTTGATGGGGTGACTATTATTGGTAACTCCAATTTAGCAGAGAAGGTGCCGATGCACGCGAGTCAACTATTTAGCAAGAATATATTCAATTATCTCAAGGTATTTGTATCCGAAGAAGGGGAGCTTAATTTGGATTTGGAAAATGAAATTCTAAAATCCAGTTGCATTTCCCATGATGGCGCTGCGCGGTACGGTAATTAAATTAGACATAATTATGGAGGTATTACAACACTTTATTACTGATAATCTGACCATGATTTACATCTTGGTCTTTATTATTTTTCTGGGTACAGAGGTGATTTCTAACGTGCCTACAGTATTGCACACCCCTTTAATGTCGGGAGCAAACGCCATTTCAGGGGTGGTAATCATTGGGGCCATAATACTAATTAGACAAGCCCAGGCGGACGATTACTTTGTATTGATCTTAGGCTTTTTTGGTATTATGCTAGCTATGATAAATGTAGCTGGTGGATTTGCGGTGACCAATCGCATGCTGGAAATGTTTAAGAAAAAGAAAAAATAGCACTAAAACTACAGTATTTTGGAAGGCACAATTACCAATTTCATTTACCTAATTTGTATCTCACTGTTTATCATCGGACTGAAGAAACTTAGTCATCCAGACAGTGCGCGTACAGGGAACCTATTGGCTGCAGCTGGCATGATAGGGGCTATTATTGTCGCGTTATTCGCGCCTTTGGAGTCAGGGTCTAATAACTATGCCTGGATCGCTGGGGGTATTGTAGTGGGCTCCATAATCGGTCTCACCGTGGCTAAGAAGATACTAATGACCAAAATGCCTGAAATGGTCAGTTTGTTTAATGGTTTGGGGGGGGCTTGTGCCATGCTCATTTCTATTGTAGAGTTTTATAATCCTCCCGCCGGTAGCAGCTTGCTTACCGGGCAGATGATCACCACTTTCTTTGCTTTGTTTGTAGGTAGCATCTCGTTTACGGGAAGTTTGGTGGCTTATGGTAAATTGGATGGCTTTTTAAGAGATAGTCTGGTATTGCCCGCTCCCAAGGTGATCAACCTGATATTATTGATTATTATAATAGGTTTTAGTGCTTATACCTTAATGCAGCCGGAATTGAATTTCAACTATGTGCTGGCGGTGTTGGTACTTAGCCTCCTGTATGGTGTGACCTTCGTAACGCCTATTGGTGGTGGTGATATGCCTGTGGTAATTTCTTTGCTAAACAGTTTCACAGGCATCGGAGCGGCTTTAGCAGGTTTGATCTACGGGAATCAAGTAATGCTGGTAGGAGGGATCCTAGTGGGCGCTTCAGGTACCATATTGACCATCTTGATGTGCAAGGCCATGAACAGGTCCCTTTTCAACGTAATCATCGGCGGATTTACAGCTACGGGAGGGGGACCAGGAGAATCCAAAGATGGAGTGGCTAAAGAAGCGTCTTATGCCGATACCGCTATTATGCTGAAATACGCTCAAAAGGTTATAGTGGTCCCAGGCTATGGTATGGCGGTAGCTCAAGCCCAGCACACGGTGCATGATTTAGAGAAGACCTTGGAAGCAGAAGGTGTGGGATTTAAGTACGCCATTCACCCAGTAGCTGGACGTATGCCCGGTCATATGAATGTATTGCTGGCAGAAGCAGATGTACCTTATCCCAAGTTGTTGGACCTGGATGATGCAAACAAAGAGTTTCCTACCACAGACGTGGTATTAGTAATAGGGGCCAACGATGTGGTCAACCCTGCCGCCAAGACAGATACGTCCAGCCCAATTTATGGTATGCCCATCTTAGATGTGGAATTAGCTAAAAACGTAGTGGTACTAAAACGCAGCATGAATCCAGGTTATGCAGGTATCCAAAACCAGTTGTTCTTCGGAGAACGTACGCGTATGTTGTTTGGAGACGCAAAAAGCTCTTTAAGCAAGCTGATAGAAGAAGTAAACAACGCCTAAGAGGTTCTTGGATAAATCTAAACTAGGGGTATTTAACTAAAGTTTGGATGGGATTCCATAACTAACTGTAATAGAATAGGTTATTTAATTTTAATTCTACTACGGTTTTTTTGTATTTTTCAAATAATTTCGTTTAATTAACCGTCCTTAAAAATGGATAGTTTTATCGGTAGACCGTGGATTATACGATAAACTGTCCTGGAATATTTTGCACGTAATAAATAGCATCAAATAGCAAGAAAACCATAATTCCATTAATCTATATTTGAAGATTACAATGTCAGCATGGAATCAAGAAAAAGCAACAAATAAAAGAAACGGTTAATGGCAAGTACAGGTAAGAGGTTAACAGATTATCCAGGTGACTTAGACAACATAAGGGTTTACAAGATAAAAGGTGTGGATAAAACGATCGTTGCTCGCAAAGGCGGACCCAGCTCCGATCAAGTTAAAAACGGAGAAAACTACGCAGAACTACGCAGGAATCAACAAGAGTTTGCTGCTGCATCAAATCTTGCAAAAGCCTTAAGACATTCGCTGCCCAAGAAAATGGCCAAAATATGTGAGCCATATGTATCGGGAAAACTAACCGCACAGTTTCGCAACTTAGCGCAACTGAGTGGAGGACCCAAAGGAAAGCGACCTATTCTAGTTAGTGAAAACGGAAAAACATTAGAAGGATTTGAT
>JAJCYK010000475.1 GCA_029262935.1 Cytophagales bacterium
TTGGGTACGCAATTTTTCCCCCCGTTGCCATAACCGAAATAGGCGCTTTGGCTTGCATCGCATATAAAGCGATGTCAATCTCATGGACACCCCAGTCTGTCATCAAACCTCCCGCATAGTCCCAAAACCATCTAAAGTTAAAGTGAAATCTGTTTTTATTAAAGCTCCTCCGGGGGGCAGGGCCCAGCCACAAATTATAGTCAACGCCCTCAGGCACCGGTTCGTCTGCCACTACCGTTACTGGTTTCATCCAACCTTGATAAGCCCACACTTTTACCAACCTGATATTTCCTAATTTTCCAGAGCGTACCAACTCAATGGCCTTTTCATAATGAGGACCGCTGCGTTGCCACTGACCCACCTGTACCACTTTTCCTGTTTTCTCGGCGGCGGCAACCATAAGATTACATTCCTCAATAGTATTTGAAATCGGCTTTTCAACATACACATGTTTCCCAGACAACAAGGCATCTACCATGGGTTTGCAATGCCAATGATCGGGTGTACCGATTACTACTGCATCTAGATCCGTATTTTGCAGCATTTCTCTGTAATCCTTATAGACCTGAGGATTATTTTTACGCAGTTTACCATAATCATTCAATCTTCGATCAACGACATTTTGATCCGCATCACAAATGCTTACTACGTCCACATCAGGCATTTTCAACAAGGAGTTCGTATCACTCCAACCCATACCGTTGCAGCCAATCACTCCTATTTGAAGTTTATCATTAAGGGAAATGGGTCGCTTTAGTTTACTGAGTAGCGGTGATGAGGCTAACATGCTGGCCCCTAATGTGGCTGATTTCTGAATAAAGGCTCTACGTTTCATCTTATAAAATGTTTAAGTTCAATCTAGTGGATTTTTTGTTTTATTCCATACTTTGGGGTACTGGTACTGTAGTTTACAATACAAAGGCCCCATAAACCTACCCTATCTTAAGCCAACCATTTTATAAAACCATGAAGCTAAATTTTACATTGTCACGTTTACTCGTTATAGGCCTATTTGGGGCATTAATTACTGGTATCGGTGAGTGGTTGCTGCACTTTAGTCTGAACGGAATTAATGATGAAATAAAGATGGTAGAACACGTACCCTTAGCCAGGGCTAGCGTAGGTCATTTTTTAGTAGTGTTTGGAGCCCCTCTGTATTTTGCTGGCTATTATGCGATTATGCGCATGTTTCAGAAAGGCCATGAGACTATAGCCCGTGTATTTTTTATTGCGGGCGTTTTTTCATTCGCCGTGGGCGGAGTTTGGGTGGCATCCCGGTACATGATTGCTTTGGTACTGCAAACAAGTGCCGGCACAGCAGACTATATGGTTTATTTATCAGGTTATGAACAACACTATCAGTCCTTGGTGTGGGCTTTGCGGGTTTTAATATTGGTCGTTTCTGGTTTGTACATATTATTAGTACTTCGAAATCAAAGCGGTTTTCCCCGTTGGCTGGCACTGTTAAATCCGATAACAATCCTGTTAGCCGTATTTTTATTGTTTTTTTTAGCCCCATCTGTGGGTATTTATGTGGTACCTACTGCTATGAATGTCACCCATTTGATATTCTTTGGAGTAATCCTTATTCAATTTCGATCACTTAACGAGAGAAAACATGAAATGGATTAAGAGAATTGTATTCAGCTTATTGCTCCTAATTGTCGTGGCATTTGTCGGTATTTATGCCTATTTCAAATTAGATACCCGAATACCCTACGCCCAACCCAATCCCATTCCCGTGGTGGTTCCCACGTTCAGTCCGGCAAAGATTGATTTTACACATCATTTCAACTCCGATGTACATCTTCCAGTAATGGGGGCTGCCATTATCGATGTGGATGGAGATCAATTACCAGAATTGTGGCTGGGTGGCGGAGAAAATCAACATGATGGATTATTTAAATACCAAGACGGAGCTTTTATAGACATTTCGGAATCCTGGGGTTTACATGATTTCGACCCCACGATGCAGTCCTATGGACCTACAGCTTATGACTTAGATGAGGATGGCGACATGGATTTATTAGTTTGTAAGGAAGATGATGTTTATATGTATGTCAACCAAGGGGGATCTTTCCAAGAAATGAAGTTAAATCTACCTCTAGACGAAAAATCTGCCCCTATATCCGTGACTTGTGGGGATATAAATGAGGACGGCTTAGGTGATATGTTTGTAAGCACCTACTTGCATAAAGATTTAATGCAAGGGCAAACCATTTTTAATGAAGAGAGTTACGGTTCCAACAGTATGTTGCTTTTAAACCGTGGGATGAAATTTGAAGACATTACCGAAACATCAGGGTTAAATTATACACACAACACATTCATAGGTGTGATGCTGGATGTTGATGAAGATGGTGATGCTGACTTGGTAGTGGCTCATGATACCGGTGAAGTACGGACCTACAAAAATAATGGGGACCTTACTTTTGAAACTGTCGCCAACCCCATGACTGGTAAATTCGGGTACCCCATGGGTATAGCTATAGGAGATTATGACAATAATGGTAAACCAGATTTCTTTTTTAGTAATGCTGGTTCAACCATGCCAGAATTTTTACTCAAAGGTGATCTAAAGGACGACCAAACCTATTTGGGCCAATGGCTACTATTCAGCAATCAAGGAGATTTTAAGTTTAAAAATGTGGCGGAGACTACGCATCTAGCAAATTATGAGTTTGCTTGGGGAGCGATATTCGAAGATTTTAATCTGGATGGCTTGCAAGATTTAGTAGTTGCCGAGAATTACGTGGATTTACCAAATTTCAAATTGGTAAAACTGCCTTGCCGCTTTCTTTTAAATACCCCAGACCATCAGTTTGTGTCAACAGAAGCGGCTTCGGGTGTTGTGAATGAAAATTATGCAATTAGCCCTTTAACTGCAGACTTTAATAATGATGGGTATCCTGATTTAGTCTATTCAAATATAAATGGACCAGCCAAGGCCTGGATCAATGATGGTGGTTCCTATAATTTTCTGAAAGTACGACTTGAACAGACCGCTTCGGCCATGGGAGCAAAAGTTGAAGTAATAACCGGTGCAGGGAAAACCTTAACGGATTGGATGATTACTGGAGAAGGCCTAGGAAGTGATCAAAGTCACATTTTGGTATTTGGATTAGGGGAAGAAACCCGAGTGACGCAAGTAAATGTGTTCTATCTTGGTGGCAAAAAAAATACCATAACAGATCCTGCAATAAACCAGACACTATATGTTAGTTCAAAAACAGAAGCTGATAGTTTAAGTCTACTTCAATAAAGAGTCTATGGTTCATAAACTTTGTTATTGGTTGGTGCTTGGGTTATTGCTTTTTGTTATATACGCTACTTCCCAACTGGCTTTTCTTGAATGGACACAACCCCAAAGTTGTCCATTAATTGGGCCCATTCCAGCCTGTTATTTAGTATTATTTTGTTTCATTGGAGCACTAATAAGCCATGTTTTTACTAAAAATAGCTGGTGGTTTTTCGGTTTTGTTAGCATTGTAGCTCTAATCGCCAGTATCGGAACTTTTGGCCAAATTTTTGATTTTCTACAATGCCCCAGAAGCAGTTCCGGCATTCCAATGTGTTTCCTTTCCTTAGCCTTTTGTTTATCCTTGTTAATTGGTAAATGGTTCCAGGTAAGATAACTTATAGAAGTATCTTAATGGGGGTTTTATTTAACTCCGAATGACAAAAGTTTAGTACATTTAGATACCTACATATTAAATCAACAAAATGAACCAATCCCAGAAATTCCTAATTACGGGAGGGACAGGAAATCAGGGTGGTGCGGTAATTAATTGCTTATTAAAAGACGGTAAACAAGTACGTGCCCTTTGTAGAAATCCTCAAAGCCCGAAGGCTAAAGCTCTTTTATCGCAAGGCGTAGAAGTGGTTCAAGGAGACCTGAATCACCCAGACTCCTATGTGGAACATTTGGAAGAAGTGCAGGGTGTATTTAGTGTGCAAGCATTCAATAAGAATATATCTCAAGAAATAACTCAAGGCATTCAATTGGCTGATGCCGTGAAAGCCGCTGGCATTCCACACCTGTTGTATTCTTCCGTCTCTGGGGCTGATCAAAATACGGGCATTCCTCATTTCGATAGTAAGTATCAAATTGAAAAGCATATCATTAAATTAGGGCTGCCCTCTACTATAATAAGGCCCGTATCATTTTGCGAAAACATGCTTATGCCTAGGGTTAAAAATAGCATATTAAAAGGGAAATTTGTGATGCCCCTGGATAAGGATACTGTACAACAATATATAACCATGCACGACATCGGTATTATTGGAAGCAAGATTCTACAAGACCCTCAGCCTTTTATGAGTAAGACCTTAACCATTGCCACGGATCAAATGAGTATGCTGGAACTCACTCAATTATTTGAGGAAATTCTGGCTAGAAAAGTGAAATATCAAAAGCTCCCTGGCTTAATTACCCGACTGGCCATGGGTAAGGACCTTACCAAGATGTTTAAGTGGATGGATAATAATGAATTCATATTTGCAAATGATATCCAAGCCCTTAAAACTACTTTCCCTGGCTTGATCGACATGAGAACATGGATCAAGAATAATTTTTAAGCGCTACAATTTTCAGAGGGTGCAGCAATATTCATATTTTAGTTAGGATTCCTTACTATATATTACTTATATTTGAGCTCACCAATTTTTATCTTATGAAACTCGTGCAAATTGTAGTATTGTCTCTGCTGGTCAGTTGCCAGTTAGACGCCCAACAACTAAATGAAGATAAGTCCTTCTCAGAGACGACAGATTTACAAATAACTGAGGCCACAGTGGTTTACGACCAACAGTTAAAGCAGTTGGTATTTCAAATTGAAGTAAAAGGGACTGCCGGTAGCAGCACGCCTGACGCCATAGGGAAAGTTGATGGCGCTCCGGTACTCGGTTATGTTTTTCCCACAAATTTGAAGTCAGGGGATGTAGGATTTTCCAAAGTTACAGGGATTGTGGCTCTGGCATTAACTTCACATCCTGATTTTGACGATACTCCTCTATGGGATGAGAACGGTAACAGAGCCTATGACGATGATGGTTTGACTTGGCATCCTCATTGGGTAATACTAGTGGAAGATAACCGTATTTCCGGTGGCCTGTCCGTTAAAAAGCTAGATTTAAATGATTCTGCCGTTACTTTACCTCCTACTCATCCTGGGATGCCCATTTACTTGGATTCGCCAGGATTTTCCGTATTTAACATGGGAAATAGAATTACCGCTGTCGTCCCCTCCTTTCGTATTAATGAGCAAATCGAATTTAAGTTTGACGCTGTCACTGCGTACATGCAAGTCAACACCTCAGATCCAGATTTACCTATGTTGGGTGTGTACAAGGTATACAGTGTGTTGTCAGGGGACCTCTCTTTACCCTATAGCGTTGAGAGGAAGTAGTTAAAAAATTTGTTATTATTAGTTAGGATTACTAACTTAATAACAAATTTTTTTATGGCTCCATTTGACTTATCTCGACAACAACAAAGCATTGAAAGCAAAATAGTAGTAGCTCTAGAAAGGATTTCAGAATCTTTCCGGGTGATGCTTTGGCAAAAAAGTAAAGAGGTTGGTTTAAGCCCTATACAAATTCAAATCCTAATCTTCTGCCACTATCACAGCGGAGCTATGTGTAAAGTAGGATATCTAGCTAAGGAATTTAATATGACCAAAGCTACCATTAGTGATTCCGTAAAAGTATTGGCTGCCAAGGATTTAATTACCAAACAGCTGGAACCTGATGACAGCAGAAGTTACGTAATTAAACTTACTGCGAAAGGAATGGAAGTGGTTAAACAAACCGCCCCCTTTGCCACAGAAATGTTACACTCCGTTGAAAACCTCTCCTCTCTGGAAAAAACCAATTTGTTTTCCAGCCTGTTGCGTATGATCGATCATTTAAACCAAGCTCAAATCATTACCATTCAACGGATGTGTCATAGTTGTGCCTTTTATGATAGGCGGTTGAATGGACCCTATTGTAATTTTCTAAACAAGGCTTTAAAGGATAAAGATCTTCGAATTGATTGCCCGGAGCATCAGCCCCTCTCTTGATCATCATCATGCGTTATAATTAGTAGACAGACTTGTCTATTACAGAATTATACATTAGTATTGTACCATGAAAGTCAATGTGAAGCAACATATAGTTGAAACCGCTTCTCAGTTGTTCTATGAGAACGGTTATAACTTGACCGGTATAAATGAGATAATAGGAAAAGCCAAAATTGCCAAAGCCACCTTATATCATCATTTCCGTTCTAAGGAGGAATTATGTGTAGCCTATCTGGAGTATCGTCATACCGTTTTTATGAGTGACATCGACGCGTTCGTACAACGGCAAAAAGGCAGTAATAGTGGCATTGTAGCAATATTCGGATTCTTAAAAAGCTTTTTTAAACAAAAGGAATTTAATGGATGTTGGTGTCTGAATACATTTTCGGAGTTGCCCAAGGACCAGATGAAAGTAAAGAAAGTGATTCAAGACAAGAAGTCAGATTTTCTTAAATATTTACAAGGATTAGTGCAGGCCAGTTTGCCGAACCTTTCCGTTGAGCAAAGAAAAGCTCTTGGTCGTAAGATTTATTTGCTTTATGAAAGCGCTATTTCAGAAAGTCAGCTACATCAGAATATCTGGCCCATAAACGAAGCGGAGAAAATGGCAAAGAACCTTATACAATAAAAAAATTTACTTACAATAAGACAGACTGGTCTGTCTTATCATCTTAAAACAAAAAAGTACTATGAATAATTTTAAAGAGAAAGTAGCCCTAATTGTGGGTGGGACGAGTGGAATTGGTAAGAGCATGGTGGAGTCCCTGCTTGAACAGGGTGCTGTCGTACATGTAGTAGGGCGTAATCCTCGTAAAATTGATGATCATCCGGCGCTAACCAAACATCAGGTTGACATTACCAACCGCCAACAGGTGACTGACTTCACCAGTAGTCTAAAAGAATTTGAGTCTTTAGATTTTTTGGTAAATGCTTCAGGAATCTTCGGACCAAAAGCCTTTCTAGATCACTCCGAATCAGACTATGACACCTACCTTGACCTCAATAGAGGATTCTTTTTTATAACACAGGCAGCAGCCCTAATAATGAAATCCGCCAAATCCGGAGTTATTGTCAATGTAGGATCTATGTGGGCCAAACAGGCTGTCAAGGCCACTCCATCTTCGGCATACTCCATGCAAAAAGCCGGGCTGCATTCTCTAACGCAACATTTAGCTATGGAACTTGCAGATTATGGCATTCGTGTTAATGCGGTATCTCCAGCGGTCGTGGAGACGCCTGTATATGATAGCGTTTTCGGTGGTTCCACCGAGGCCCATGAGGCACTTCAAAGGTTTCACGCTTTTCACCCAATTGGTCGCTACGGCACCCCAAGAGATATAGCGGAGGTTATCCAATTCTTGCTCTCGGATAAGTCATCCTGGGTAACAGGAGCCATCTGGGATGTTGATGGCGGCGTAATGGCTGGAAGAAATTAAAATCAAAAAGGGAAGGCCCAAATGGACCTTCCCTTTACTATAAATTGCTCTACTAATTAATGCCTGAATACACTTAACTGCAAACCTTCATCTGCAGTGGTACTAAAAGTGTCTCCCATAAATATGATGGTAACTATTTCTCCTGCAGTTACATCTACCGTGCCGTTAAACAGCTCCGTATCATCCGTAGGGTCCGTAATTAATAGGTCCAAAGTTCCAGCAGCCATTTCAATGAAATCACTAAAAGCGGGTTCCCCATTTTGGTTGCCCCAGTCAGACACGCCAAGATCCATACCATTAACTGAAAAATTTGCTAGACAAGAGTTAAATACACAATTGTCAATTGAAGCATTCAGAAAACGTACTTTTGATCCGGATGCCGGTGGGGTCAAGTCATCCTCAACCATTACAAACGTTTCAAATCCAATGGAATTTACGTTCCCTAATAAAGCCACTGTATAGGACGCACCGTCCTTTAATTGGCCTTGTAATGGCGCGTTGTGATCATCGGGAAGTAACTGTGCCACCGTGTTATTGATAATATTGTTTTCAATACCAGGTATAGGGTTACTAAGATACACGGGCGCCTCGCCACCTTGCACCGCTCTAAATATTGTGCCTTGCGGGAATTCATAGGGGATATACCCCTGAGTAGCTGCTCCAAAGGCAACTTCAGTCATTACCTTAATCTCATCAGCATAAATATCCACAGTGGTAAACCCGGCATCATCTATATCCGTAAGCGTGTTTATTAACGCCAAATTTGCGGTCCCAAGTTTTGGAGTAAACTCCACGGCATCGCTATCTCCATCATCCACCTCACATGCAGCGATCAGGAGCAAAAACATCCAAACAACATATATTAATTTATTCATCTTTTTCATGTTCATTTCCGATTATATTCTAAAGAAAACGCGTACAAATGTTCCATATGCGGCCGAAGCGTTTAGTGACCATTCATAATTGTCTTGATCAATGATTCTGTTTGTACCGTCATTAATACCGGCTACTGAAATACCGCTTTCAGAAACATTTTCTTGAAAAGGAATAAAGATGGCGGCATCATTTACATTGTAAAACATAAAAGCCATGTTACGTGGATCTCCATCGGCAAACGCCCCTCCGGCATTATCACACATATACAATCGATCACTGATCCGAGTAATGGTATTTACCGGTCGTCCCGGGCCACGATTGAATTGGCCCGATAGGTCGATGGCACTTGGATTAGGGTCTAACACTACTACAGTACGAATGGCATTAGCAAAGAACCCTTCCGCATTTTGTGCGGAATATGAGGTTACGTACACCCCCGGAGTAGCAGGATTGGCTGGATTCGCAACAGTTACGTCGACGGCATCATCACCAACAAATGCTACGGCTCCCTCATCTACATAAGGATCACCGGCGTCAATAATTAACACCGCGTCCCCGTTTAGGGTAATTTCTGGAAAGGTAATAACTACCGAATCCGGAATGTCCTGCGCACACTGGCTGAACATAATCAGCATTGAAAACAAAATAGAATATCGTATTACTTTCATTAGTTTTTCTTTTAAATATTAAACTCCTTACGGCTTATCGGTCCCACCACACTGGTGTGTTCAAGGGAGAAGGATCTGGAACGTTAGGGTTCAAATCAATTTCTCTTTGAGTCAAAGGGAATCTAAGCGGAAACTCTCCAGGAGGTAAAATACTGGTTGGAGAAACTGCTATGATGTCAGTGTCCGGATAACCGGTTCTGCGCCATTCCGTCCACATTTCAATGGACTGTCGTCCGGCAAGGGCGATCCATTTCTGGAACATGATGGCCTCAAGTTGCTCATCAAAAGTTCCTGCTGCTGGATAAGGAGATTCATTGGTTATGTAATCAGTAGCCTGAGCATCACTTAATCCCGTGCGAGCAAATGACTCTCTAATGCCAGCTTCATAAAAATCCTGAGCGTTCCCGGATAACCAGCCCCGTAAGGCACCTTCAGCTACCAAGAACTGCACTTCTGCAGCGCTAAAGAAAGGAAAGGCCGCACCATCGGCAATCAAGAAATTGTTTCTGGCAGTATAAAACTGTAAGGCTGCTGTAGGTCCACCTAAAGAAGGACCAGTAGCCTGTTGAACAGTTTGATGAGGGTTCTGCGTTCCTGGAGCCGGAGTAGGGCTTACAGGTCTGCGGAAGAAAACATCCACTCT
>JAJCYK010000476.1 GCA_029262935.1 Cytophagales bacterium
AATTGGATCTTTTGTCCTAATCCTTTTTTGGCAATTTTTTGCCTCCCATAGGTCATCATCCCTTCTGATATGTCGACGCCAACAATCTGTTACGGATTAAGACTCATAGCCTGCAAAGCAAAATCTCCGGTACCAGTGGCAATATCGAGGATCACTTTAGGTTTATGAGGTGCTAACATTTTGATGGCCTTTTTTCGCCAAGAAACGTCGATCCCAAGACTCAAAAAATGATTGAGAAAATCGTAGCGGCGGCTGATGTTATCAAACATGTCCGCGACTTGCTCTTTCTTACTTGAAGTTTCGTCTTTATAGGGTACTACCGCCATAGTTACTGCAAACATACACCGTATATTGTGGTATCGGTGATAAATTCATTTAAAAGCCGGTCTTAGGGGTGTTAGCGCTGTAAAATTTTAAACTCGACTCTGCGGTTAAGTTCTCGTCCTTCTTCTTCGTCATCGTTGCTTGCAATGGGTCGGGTCTTACCAAATCCATTCGACTCTAAACGGTTGGCATCAATGCCTTTATTAATTAAAAAGTCTACTACAGCGGTAGCTCGCTTGACTGATAAGCTGTTGTTATAAGCATCTCCACCTACATAATCTGTATGACCGGCTATCTCAATGCGCATATTAGGGTTACTAGCAAGCAAACTCTCCAGTTTATTCAATTCCACATAAGACTCGGATTTTAATGTAAATCGGTCAAAATCGAAATAAATATTTCTTAATATCGATCCCAAACCAACTTGTAGTTTGCTTAATTCAAAAGTTCTGGTAATGGTTTGAGGTTCCTCTATAGATGCCGGCAGGGTTATGCTTATGTTTTTGAATAAGTATCCATCCTTTTCCATTGACAACATGTATTCCGCCGCCTCAGGGTGTGTTACGTTTGCCGTATATTTCCCTAATTCATCACTGGTAACATTAAATACAACATTATCGCTTACTCTTCTTAATCGTACAATAGCACCAAGCGGTGTGCCTTCATTGTAGTCGTTTACATTAACATTCAAACTAACTGATCTTAACAGTCCATCATGTTGTGTAGTATCTTGCTTACCTTTATTAAGATAGTTCTTAGGACCCAGGCGCTCTTTGGTGTCAAGGTCTGAAAAGGGTACGGTGACAACATAAATGTCCGTATATCCCATGCCGTCATCGCGAACGGAGGCAAAGTATCCCCGCTTTCCGCTTTTAGTGCCCACAAAGTAAATATCATCATCCGGGGTATTCATTGGATATCCCAGGTTTATGATATTATTCCAACTGCTTGCTGTACTATCGTATTCCGCTTTGAAAATATCATATCCTCCCATCCCTTTTCCACCCCTACTACTGAAGTACAAGGTCTTTTGATCATAGTCAATAAAAGGGCTGTCTTCATCATATTCCGAATTGATATTGGGGCCTAGGTTAACTGCAGGTCCCCAGTTTCCGTTTTGGTCCCTAACGCTGTAATACAAATCCAACTCGCCTTCACCTCCCGGGCGGTCGCTTGAAAAGAAGATAGTAGAACCATCCGCCGAAATGGATAAAGATTTTTCACTAAACTCCGAGTTCACATTGTCTCCGACTGATTTTGGTGTTGACCAAACACTATCGGATTTTAGCTCGGACAAGTAAATATCGCTGGTGCCATCTTCAATATCTTTGTAAACGTATAGTTCCTTGCCATCAGGAGACAGAGCAATGTTACTATCGTGAAATAAGGTGTTTATGACTTCACCCATATTGGATGCTGTGCTCCATGCTGTATCTGGATTGGTGGATATAAAAATGTCTTCAAAGGCAAAATTGTCAGTATGAACATCCTGGTTTAAGTTGCCGTTTTTTCTTCGCGTGGTAAAAATCAACATCGACTCGTCTTCATTGACCACGGGTGCAAAATCGTGCCATTCTGAATTTACTCTGGCGCCAATATTTCGGATGGAGTACCCCTCCGGGTACGATATGAACTCTGTACCATTTTGACATTCATAAATGCGTCTGTCTACCATTTCCACGGGTATTCGGTCCACTCCGACATATTCCGCATCTCCAATTACCTTTTCTCGGTACATGTTGTAGTAGGTAACCGCCTCTGGAAATTGCAAACTTAGCTGATATCCTTGTCCAATCAAATAGAGTATATCGAAACGATATTCGGGGTCTAATTCATATACTTTTAGAAAGTATGGAGTAGCACGGTCTTTATTGGTAGTTTCCAGGTGTACCTTTCCAGCCATGTAATTGGCTTTTGTATTTGAAGGGTCTAAATCTGCAGCCTGGACATAGTAGTTTTTAGCTTCTTCAAAGGCTCTCTGATTGAAGTAAATCTCATCTCCGATTTCTACATAATCTGCAGCAGTTTGAGCGTCATCTTGTGCAGATACGGTAACCCAGGAACCCAAAAGACAAATTGTACTAAATAATAATAAACAAACCCTGTTCAACATGCTGTCATTCATTTGATGTTGGCAGCCAAAAAAATTGAGAATACGCCAATATAATCTAGTTTTCAATAATTTCAAAGCCTGCATAAAAGCTCTAAGGTCCATAATACGGTTTTTAAACGGTATTTCTAAATTGTATTTTAACCAGAACCTTACATAATGTGCAGATCGCGTTTTAATTGCTAATA
>JAJCYK010000477.1 GCA_029262935.1 Cytophagales bacterium
CGTTATATGCCACGCCATGAGCACCAGGTGGATAGATGCGTAAATCATGATCTTTTCCGTGGTCAATTAAAGCCTTGACCAACTGCATCGTATGCTGCATGTGAACATTATCGTCCATACCGCTGTGGGCTATAAACATATTAGCTTTAAGGTTTCCTGCATGAGTTACGGGCGCGGTGCTTTGATAGCCCGCTGCGTTGTCCTCCAACAAACCCATATAGCGCTCCGTGTAGATGGTGTCGTATAACCTCCAGTCCGTCACGGGGGCGCCCACCAAAGACACTTTAAAAACATCCGGGTGCTTCAATACTGTAAGGCTTGACATATACCCTCCATAGCTATGTCCTCGGATGGCCCTGTTATTGCCATCGATCCAAGGTTTAGCAGCTAAATACTTAGCCGTTTCTACGAAATCATTACTTTCCCAGTGACCCAAATTTTTATAAATGATTTTCTCAAATTTGCTACCATAGCCCCCACTACCTCGGTTGTTGACACTAGCAATGACATATCCTTGTTGCGCCAAATATTGCTCCCATCCATTAGTTGCGAAACTGTTGTAAACGGATTGGGCTCCCGGCCCGCCATAAACATTAAGAACCAAAGGGTAACTTTTTGAAGGATCAAAATTAGTAGGTTTTATTATAGACCCTTGCAGCTCTTGGCCATCGGTAGTGGTAAATGTAAACAGCTCTTTTGGAGCATAGGTAAACTTGCTTTGATGTTGTTTTACTGCCTGATTGGTCTCAAATACATGCACTACTTTGCCCTTACTGTCAAGAAGTTCCACTTGTAGGGGTAGACTAGTATTGGAGTAATAATCCAAGTAGAACTGCGCTTTAGGCGCCATATCAATACTATGCTTTCCAACGGTGGTGGTCATCTTGTTCGGATTACGCCCCTTGAAGTCCACCGCATATAAGTGTCTCTCTAATGGAGATTGCTGGGTGGAGGTATAGTATATTTTTTGCTTTTTGGCATCAACAGCTTCCAACCTAACTACTTCCCAGGGCCCCTTAGTAACTTGGTTTAACAGTTTGCCTTGGTAATCGTATCTGTAGATATGACTCCATCCATCTCGATCAGATACCCATAGGAACTGGTCAAGCCCTTCAGGGAAAAAGAACAAATGATTGATTCCGGCAAAAAAGTCGAAAACATCGATCCAGGTCTCGGAACGCTCCTCCAAGATCATTTTTGATTCGCCATTCGACACATCACTGAGGTATAGGGTGAGGTGATTTTGAGCCCGGTTTAGGTGTACCACAGCTAATTTTCCTGGTTGGGAGGTCCAATAGATTCTTGGAATGTATCCCTCTCCAATAGACACGTCCATCCATTGTACGTCTCCGGCATCCACAGATACTGTCCCAATTTTTACTTTTGGGTTGGCATTGCCTACTTTGGGGTATTTGATTTTAACATATTGTTGTTGCTGTCCGGAATAATCTGTCATTTGATATTCAGGAACAGCACGTTCATCCGATTGCCAAAAGGCAATATATTGGCTATCGCGAGACCAGTACCAAGCTTGCGCTAACCCAAACTCCTCTTCGTATACCCAACCAAAACGGCCGTTATAAAAATGCTCTTCTGCGTCAAAAGTCAATTGCTTTTCTTGCTCACTGGCAAAATCAAAAACATATAGATTTCCTGTGCGCTCATAACCTACCTGCTTCCCGTTTGGTGACAATTCGGCGGTTTGCGCATCCTTTGCAACTAACTTTAGTGTTTTGGACTCCAGAGCGTAGAAATAATAGTCAGACACCCCCGATCGCCTCCAAATTTGTCTGAAGTTGCTTTGAAATAGAATGTAGCGGGAGTCTTTGGACCATTGAAAAGAACTGTATTCAAAGGGCTTGCCGTCCGCGGGGAAAGTCATTCCTCGCGCATCAAAAACCAATTGGTCGGCCCCAGTAACTGGGTCATAAGCCCGAATTTCGTCCCCTTCTTCCATGCTTGCCGTATAAGAAAATCGAGAACCTTGGTCAATCCAGTTAATGTCTTGGGGGCCTTGTTCTCCCGCCAATTGCCATTGTCCGGCAAGTGCCTGTTGCAAGTTTTGATACTCTTTTTGGGACCAAAGGCTCAAGTTGCCAATCAATATGAAGCCAAAGACTAATATGCTTATTCGTTTCATTTTACATCCTTTGTGAATAATAATGACAAATTTAATACCAATTCTAAGCGCTTCCGGAATATCCTAGAATACGCAACATGGTATCGCTTGCTTGTTCTTTCGAAAATGATTTAGTAGTGAATGAACCATCGTCCTTTTTATCGATAATGATATGTTGGGGAGCTGGGATTAAGCAATGTTGAATGCCTCCATATCCTCCGAGGGTTTCCTGATACGCTCCTGTATGAAAAAAACCAATATACAAGGGCGAGCCATTTTCAATTGTAGGCAAAAATACTTCTGAAGAATGAGTTTCTGAATTGTAATAATCCATGCTATCACAGGTTAATCCCCCCAGGTTAACCCGATGGAATCGCTCCTTCCATTTATTAATTGCCAGTAATATAAATTTCTTGTTTAGGCCCCAGGTATCTGGCAAATTTGTTATAAAGGAACCATCAATCATATACCAAAGTTCCTTGTCATTTTGCAATTTTTGACCCAGGATACTGTATATCATGGCTCCACTCTCCCCCACTGTATAACTGCCAAATTCCGTGGTGATGTGGGGTACCGGCACATGATTTTTATTACAAATCCATTGAATGTTCTCAATGATCTGCTCAATCATGTATTGGTAATTGTAATCAAACTGCAGTGAAGTCTTAATAGGAAAACCACCACCGATATCTACCGTATCAAGTTCTGGGCAAATTTTCTTTAGTTCACAGTACTTGTACATAAAACGACTAAGCTCACTCCAATAATAAGCGTTGTCGGAAATTCCAGTATTTATAAAGTAGTGCAACATCTTGAGTTCTGCACGACTGTTTTTGACGGTGTTTTTATAATAATCTACAATATCATG
>JAJCYK010000478.1 GCA_029262935.1 Cytophagales bacterium
AAAAATGCACAAAAAGTGTATAAATATTTGCAATGACACTTATATTTGCAACCTGACCAACAATAGGTCCTGGTTCCGTAGCTCAACTGGATAGAGCAACTGCCTTCTAAGCAGTAGGTTCGGGGTTCGAGTCCCTGCGGAATCACATTGATTATCAACGAATTACAGGGTTTATTTTATTTTAGTAATTTTTTGGTTTACACATTAGTGTACTGAAATCATATAAAAATCTCTCTTCGGAGAGTTTTTTGTTTAGCAAAGGATATGGTCGATAATACCTTAATTGAAAAGCTTTTTCAATACTTACAGACACGTTGAAATCATTTGATTTAACATGGAAGTGTGGTGGCGGGTGTTCATTTGGGTAAAAATCAAGAACTATGTCAATGGGAGCGAGACCACTAAAGACTCTATTTTAAGAACAACTGATGGTAGAAATGATTGGAAATAAAATTAAAGGCTTAGGAGAAATAGTTCTGCGAGTAAATGATATGAAATTAATGAAAAATTTCTATCAGAAAACTATAGGATTTGAATTGATGAATGAATCCGAGAATTATACTTTTTTCAAAATTGCAGATGGTGTTGGTGGCCATACTCAAACCTTAGCATTATTTGCAAAGAATAATCTAACTGCCTTTAGTGAAGAGTTAAAAGCTATAAAACAAGAGAATACCACATTACATCATTTCGCTCTTGAAATCGAAAAATTTGACTATGAAGAAATACTGATTTTATGTAAAAAAAGTAAAATAGAGTATGTAACCGAGATATTTGAATGGGTTAAATGGAAATCCATATTTATCAAAGATCCAGAATCGAATATTGTCGAATTTGTTTGTCATGATCCGGAGATTTAATGCCGGTAAGCGCCTTACCTTTACTTTGAAGAGAATTCTGTCATCCTCTTGGTACTATAATCCATCACCCATTGCCAGTTACATGGCCCTCCTTATCACCTCAAGCAAGAAATCCACCATCGGTGCCCTTTCCTCCTCCAGTATATAAGATAAATTGATCCTCCATTAGATTATGAATATCTACTAAGTTATCCAGTTTGATCTGGTAGGAGTGATTGCCCGATCTACCTTCAATAGTTCCTAGCATTCCTACAGTAATAGATTGACTTAAGTGCGCCGAATTTGTGACAATGATTCTTTGTTCTGCTTTGAGAGTCATAGCTTAATTGATTTGGTTGGATAAGGAATTTAACCATTTGAGACGATTATTCCCAATAGCACTATCCTGGAACAGGCACGCTATACTGCCTTCCTAGTCTTCATCCACTTCAAGCATATACGAATAGTTACAACAGGACAGTTTGATGAATTCACGTAATAATACGGGGTTGTGGGCTTTACGGAATTGACATAAATTATTGTCAAAATAACTGGGTGTTAATCTTTAGCCAATTTTTGCAACGTACATATTTGGCAAACTTGACAACCCTGCTTAAATGTCCTGCCCATCTTTATATTTTTAATAAAATGAATATCTGTTAGGGACTCCTTGGATGTGTCCCAATATTATGTGAAGTTAGAAGGCAGGCCAATCAATTTAATGCAACCATTTGAATATTGAATTAAATATAACCCAAAGTCTGAAGGACCAGTTTCAAAAGTATTTTAAATTGAAAGAGGTTCAAGGGGAGTATTTTTTAAATACAGCTATTGGTGGTGGTCAAGGCATGGAATTTTTAGATTTTCCCGGCCAGATGGAATTCTATCATTTCAAAAAGTCCTATTTCAAAACTCCCATTAGCATGAAATCGGTTAATCCTGTAGATACGGAATGGTTCCTGATACATATTAATCTATCCAAAACCAAACAGCAAAAAAGGGTCGCCGACGAATCTATTGATTTTCAAAAACACTTGCCCATCGGGCTCTTATTATATGGTCCGGGTTTGGAAATAGAGACCCAATTACCGGCGCATGTAGAAATGGAACTAGCAAGCATACATTTTCATCGTTCATTTCTTGACACTTATTTTGATAATTGGACAAATTACATTGATGCCAATAAGAACTTGGTCTAGGAAGATTTAGATTACAAATTAGAAAGTGCTTTATACAAGGCGTTATACTCAATTCGAAACAAGATTGAATGCCACGCCAATGTACTTCATTTCATGAATCTTTTTTTTAGAAAACTACAAATTCATTCCCCGATATCGCATCATGAGACGTTGCATTCGATGGACGTAAAGAGTTTATTTATGGCTTCCACCCACTTAAGAAATCCTTTAGCCCGTACCGCGCCTACTTTAACTGAACTGGCTGCTATTGCCAATATGGGTATTACTAAATTCAAAACTTCTTTTAAGCAGCTATTTGGTAGTGCACCCATTCAGTATCGAAACAAAATAAGGATGGAATTCGCACGAGAGGAAATAGTGTCCAGAAGAAAAACGCCTACTCAAATAAGTTACGATTTAGGGTACGCACATCCGTCCAACTTTACCACCGCATACAAAAAACACTTTGGCGAACTACCTTCTTCACTGCTATAGTATTTTTTTTTCGTCTTCCTTAACTAGTAAAACGTCTTTTAGCATTAAAGGTCCGGGGGTTTTAGCTTCCAAATTGCAAACAACCAAAGTCTTGTAATATGAAATGCCTTTATTTGATGCTCGCGCTTAGTTTGATTTCCATGAGATTATACGGGCAGGAGGCAAGCGCCGTCCTGGCAAATCAAAGCGAAACCAACAAAGAGATAGCAAGAAATTTCTATCAAGATCTATGGTTCACGAACAATACGGGTAATTATAAGCATTACGTGGCTGATCAATATGTGGTGCATGACATAGGGGATAGAAAAGGTGTAATTGAACCGGCCGTTGAGCAAAAAAATATTGCCGACTTCTTTTGGAAGCATGGCGCGTTTGATTGTAAAATTGACTATCAGATCTCGGAGGGTGACCTGGTTGCCACGCGTTGGACAGGTTCATTTAAAGCCCATACTTTGTTTGGTCGTATATTTCTAGAAACTAAAGCACCGATCAGTATTATTAATGTATTCAGGATTAAGGATGGGAAAATAGTAGAACTTTGGAACCATCGCCATGATATTGAAACGCCTCAGACTTTAAAATTTACCATTAAAGGTCTTATTATGGGCTTAATGCTAGCACTGATACCCACTTTTATAGCATTCCGGCTTAGGAAAAAGTTAAGGCAGCTTAGTAAATGATGTCACACAACACCATAACAAGCTATTGGCTAGTTCTAAGGCAACCTAGAATGTAGTCCAGGATTACCTGCCTAATGAATTTCAAGCTGACAAATGACCTTGTAGGGTTTCATTTCAAAAATTGGCTTGTTATCTAGTGATAGTAAAAAAGCGGGCTACTGAGGGGATTTGTCTAGCTAATTGCATTCCCTACAATCACATGTATAAGTACAAGGGATACGCCAAAAATTAAAATGAGGCATTTTGACTTAAATTCTTCGTTTATTTTGATCCGCATAATCTTGAAGCTTTGGGTACGACCTTAATGGAAGTATCCAGGTAATGTAACCCATTAGAATCATGTGACGACGGTTTAAGACTTTTTCGCACAGTTTCTTTCTCCATTGCCAATAGCTGCCAATAAGCTCCCTAATGGTGGACTTGCATATGAGACTAATCTCTCGAAACATCCTCAAAAGGTAATTTTAAAGAAGAAAATCACAAAACGCCGTCCATAGAATGACATTGCAAATTTTACTCTTAATGTAAGTACTCACGCAATTAGTCGCTAAATAAGCAAGTATTTTCTTCGAATAATACAATAATTGCTTTTACCCCATCTGGTAACACAGCATAACCCACGCATTTATTTCTTAAATCCATTCGGCTTGGAAACTGTACTATTCAAAGGCCGAATTGGTCCATTTGTCTAAATAAATATAATTATATATATATTATTTTGACTTTTGCAAAGAGTAATAAATCAAATCATGTTAATTATGCGGACAAATACTACAAAAGCTTACATAAGTATATATACGTTGTTATTTAAGTATTTACCTCATAATCCGCTACTTACATTTGTTCAAACCTAAATGATCATTCTTCTAAATAGAAAACCATATCGTAACATAATCTTCACAATCCTAGTGCTGATCCTTTGCGGCACATCACTAAGGTCTCAAAATTTGTACTCAGAAGATTTTGAATTGGCTTCCGGTACTACTGTGGACAATGGGCAAACTGCTTGGAGTCGTGACATTAGTAACGCGAATCTTGGCACTCAAGGACATTTCGAAACAAGAACCAACAGCGGTTTTACAATTCTACAGGCTGTGGACATCGATGGTGAAGCCATATGGCTCTCCGAAATACTTACTATTACCGGGTTGTCTTCAGTTCAGGCATCAGTAGATATCGCAGAGGCCGGTACCTTGGAAGGCAGCGATTATATCCGTTTGTACTACATTCTTGATGGAGGTGCTGAAACCATTTTTGGCGATTTTTCTAATGATTTTGGGGCCACGTTTCAGACGGTCACTAGTCCTGTTGTTTCTGGAACCACATTACAGGTAGTGGTCCGGGTATCAAATAATAGAACCAATGAACTCCATGCTTTTGACAATGTCACTGTTGGGGCTACCGCTTCCGGTGGTACTACCCTGTATTCCCGGCGTAACAGAAACTGGAACAATCAAAATGCTTGGTCCACTGTTGGTCTAGGTGGCGCATCTTGTCAATGTACGCCAAATGCAGCTTCCGATGTGGTTATTGGAAATGGAAACAGGATTAATATAAACACCGACGCAGCAGTTCGGAATATCACAATACAAAATGCCAGTACGCTGAGATGGACGGGATCTTACGAACTTAACATCCAAAACAGCGGTAGTTTAACGATTGAATCAGGTGGATTAGTAACGAGTAATGGAAATACGGATACAGATATAAACTTGGCATCTACGGATGCCGAAAATCTAAGCCTTTTGGTCAATGGCAGCCTTATCATTGGAGATATCGGTTTGTTTAATGCCAGTACCAACCTAGACATTCAAAATGGAAGTGGAAGCATTACTGTTGAAACAGACCTGAGACTCTATGCTGATAACATCACAATAACCAACAATCATTCTGGGACCTTTGATATCCAAGATGATCTTATATTGGCCGGGGACAATACTATTTTTACGAATAACGGGACCCTTACCATGACCGATAACCTACTCTACTACAACGTACTGGGAGGGGTTGATACCAATATTAATCTTATTAACAATGGGTTACTTACCGTGGGAGATGACATCCAAATTGCAGAAGCCAATTCCATTTTTACCAATAACTCGGGAGCCACTCTGAACTTAGATGATTTTGCCAATTTTTTCGGGTTAGGCATTACCGTTAATAATAGCGGCACCGTAAATGTCATTGATGTTGCACAAATAAATAACAATAGTGCTTTTAATAATTTAACGAACGGCATATGGAATTATCAGGGATCTAGCCCAGATCCCGACACCCAAATTTCAGCTAGTGCGACTAATAACTCTTTTAATTATACCGGCGCAAACCAAAATATTATTATTCCCATCGACAACTACTGGCATCTTAGTTTAACAGGCTCTGGTATCAAGACTTCCCAAGCTAACCTGGATATAAATGGTGATCTTACCATTACTGGTAGTTGCCAGCTAGATGTAGCCGCAGGACTGCATGATATGTCAATAGCAGGCGATTGCTTCAATACGAGTTCCAATAGTGATTCGTTTGTCGAAGGCATTCAAACGGTTACCTTTGATGGAATCAGCGACCAAATCATTGCTGCTAATGGCGGGGATCTTTATAATATTGAGGTGAATAAATCAAGTGGGATGATTACACTTACCCAGCCTTTAAATTTACTTGGGACTTTGTCTTTTGTAACTGGTACCACACTTAACTCCAACGGCAATCTTACTATACGCTCGGTTACGGATAATGCTACTGGCAATGCGAATATCGGCGAATTACCAGCAGGCGCTTCCGTGTTAGGAAATGTTACAGTAGAAAGATATATGAGTGGTGAAGGAAGACTTTGGAGATACCTTTCCTCTCCCGTTACCAACGCCACGGTCGCTGACTGGCAGGACGATTTTCCTATTACTGGTAACTTCACAGATCCCAGCACAGGAACTGGATTAATTTCCGGTAATGCTTCCCTCTATTATTATGCAGAACCCAGTAGTGGTACCAATCTACAAAATGGGTGGGCCGCCTACCCTGCCGCCGGGACCGCTGCTAGCAATGCTTTGGTGCCAGGTTTAGGATATGCGGCTTTTATAAGAGAGGAATCCTCGGCTACAATACCTACGGTAAATGGTGTAATAAACCAAGGTAGTTTAGACTTAAATGTCACTTTCACCAACAGTGGCTCAGCCATTAATGACGGCTGGAACCTGGTTGGAAATCCCTACCCATCCCCGATTAATTGGTCTTCAACCCGAGGCTGGACTAAAGTAGGCTTATCGGACGCTATCTACGTGAGAGATAATGCCGGTGGCGGAACATTTTCAAGTTATGTGGGCGGAGTCGGAACCAATGGAGGAACCGGTCGAGTAGCGCTAGGGCAAGCCTTTTGGGTAAAAGCGGTTAGCGCCAACCCTTCCTTGATAATTGATGAGGGCGCTAAAAGAACTACGGGCACCGAGTTTTTCAGAACCAAAGCTCCTGACAACTATTTCCGAATATCCCTTATAACGGAAGAAGAAGTAGATGAAGCTGTTGTAAAGTTTGCTCCAGAGGCCACAAATGGCTTTGATCTAAATTTAGACGCAATAAAGCTGGACAATAGTATTTTCAATTTGGCCTTATATGTAAGTGATTCGGAAAAGATGGCCATTAACAGTTTACCCGAACTTTACTGTGAGAAGTCTGTTTTCCTAAGTATAAGTAACGCAGATTTGGGTCCATATAATTTAACCTTTACCGAACTTGAAAAGTTGGCATTGCCTTATCAAATTACCCTAGTAGATCATTTTACTACCTTTGAATTCGTGGTTTCACCAAATGCAGGATACGATTTCCAGATTACTGAT
>JAJCYK010000479.1 GCA_029262935.1 Cytophagales bacterium
ATCTGTTGAAAAGCCCCTATTGGTTTATCGAATTGTGTCCTGGTTTTGGTTCTTTCTATACAGGCTTCAAGTCCTCTAGCCATAGGTCCCAAGGAGGTGGCTATCAAAATTGCACGTTCCCATAAAGTTGATTCTGTCAAAACTCTTAATCCTCCACCTTTTGCTCCTACTACATTACTTTTGGGGACCCACACATTGTCAAATTTTAATTCACCCATACGCACAGTACGCAGGCCCATTTTGTCAAATTCCTGACCGTGAGAGGCGCCTTCCCAATCCATATCTACCAAAAATGCTGTAAGTGAAAAAGGGCTTCTGGTAGCGGATGTTTTAGCAAAAACTACTGCTAAGTTTGCGAAAGGGGCGTTGGTTATATAACATTTGGTACCAGTGAGTCGAAATCCATCTTCTTCCTCTACCGCAGTGGTCTCCATGGAATAAGCATCACTGCCCGAGGTTTGCTCCGTAAACCCGTAAGCGGCCAAGGACTTTCCTGACATTAAATCCGGCAGGTACTTGGCCTTCATTTCTTCGGAACCGTACATATTAAGCAACACTTGTAAACCGCAAAGTTGATTACAAGCTGCATAGTTAAATCCACCGTCTCGACAGCCTTGCCCCAGGCCTTCTATGGCGGCCACCACATGCGTAACCGGGACTTCGTTTCCTCCCAATTCTTTGGGCATTAACAAGTTTAGAAAACCTGAATCTGCCACCTGTTGCCAACGTTCTAAAGAAAAATCTCCTTCTTTATCTCGTTGTTCAGTGTCGCCATTTAGTGATTCTCCGAATTGGCAATACTTTTGCCTTATTTCCTCTATTTCAGGATCTTGCCAGGGTTGCATATGTCAGTAGGCTATAAAAAAATTAATCTATAAATCGATTATATGAATACCTTACCAGTAAGTCTCTGAAGGTTTAGAAAGATCTGTGCCAAATGCTGCTTTTCCCAAATAGAACAAACATTCGTCACTAGTAGCGGGCATCAAGCCGCCACAGCGAGATTCTCTGTAAAAACGCTCCAAAGGCATAAGCTTGGATATGGTGCTGCCACCACATAGCCTTATGGCCTCTGAGGTCAACCTGGGTCCTAACTCACTAACCATAAATTTGGCATGGTGAATGGCCGTATTGGCCTCTACAGAACCAGGACGATCTGTCACTAATTTGGCAGCACTATAAGCTACTCTGCGTGCAGATTCTAGTTGTGCGTATAGCTCACCCACTTTGTGTTGAATACGATTGTCTTCTGCTAATGGCGTTTGAGTACCTGGGATCTTTTTCTTTTTTAAGTACTCTACTAAAAATTCGAATGTTGCAGAACAAATTCCTAAATAAACACCGTTGTAACCACCCACTAACCAGTGAGGCTCTCTGGCAATTTTATACAAAGCCATTCCTTCACTTCCTAGAAACAAAGCATTGGATTCTACAAAACATTCTTCAAAATATACGGGATTAGTAGAAGTGGCCCTCATACCTAGTACATCCCACGTAAATTCAACTCGTGCGTTGGGGTTATCTTTATGCACGACCAGATAAGAAATTGCCGGTACATCCGACTCCATGTCCGCGGAACGTGCCGCCACCACATAATAATCGGCGTAACCTGCCATGGATACCCAGTTTTTTACCCCATTTATTACGAAGCCACCGTCAACCCGCTTATATAGCGTCTTTAACTTGCTAAAATGGGCACCGATACCCGGCTCTGATGACGCTGAAGCAAATAATTTCTTTTCGTTAATTGACTGATCATACACCCAAGTGATAAAGTCAGTCATTCTTTTCTCGCGACTTCCTCCAATACCTTCCACGTTTAACTCCGCTAAACTGCCTACAGCAATGTTATGCATGTTAAAAGTAAGGCCCGTGGATGCATCTCCTTTAGCTAATTGTTCCAAGGCCCTGGTGTAGGTCAAAAAATCTGCACCCATTCCGCCGTATTTCTTGGGGATCATGATGCCTAATAAACCCGCATCCTTAATTTCCTGGAAGTTCTCCACTGGAAAGGAACCCTCTTTGTCGTATTTTCCAGCTCTGGGCACGAACCCTTGGCCCAATTCCCGGCATAATTCAATTATTTGTTCACTAGTAATCTCGGATGGAGCTATTTTTTGTACTGTCTGACTCATATCTCTTTGATATCTGATTTTGTTCTAATGAGGACGCAATATACTATAAATTATTATATTTTTCCTTATTATATTGCAATATGTATTATTTGTTTGGGTTTTTCCAAGCCTCGTTTTGGATAATTCTCCAATCCAAAGTAAAAGAACATTTTTTGTTTTACTGATTCAACATGAATTGATCGTAAATCTTAAACATGTAACGTTTTATAGCTTTGCTACTGAAAATTTCTAACATAAATCTAACAATACCAATTGATTCGAAAGCAATCTCAGCTGATTTATGTCATTACTTAGTTCTCAATTTTCCCACAAAGTCAAAATCCAACCCTAATTCTGGGAAATGTACTATTTTAATGTGAAGCCATAATTGAAATATAACTAACTACTTTAGTCTTCATAATTAGGAGTAACTCATTGCGATATCAAGTATTATGTATCCTGCGCAAGTCTGCTCAAAATAGAGCTATATTACGAAACACTGAACGATTGGCTTAACCAATTTGATACGATCTTTGCGATCAGCTCACGATCTTCCTCGAATACCTGAATGTGAGCTATTTGTGGCAAATAGCTAATGGTAACCAGATCTTTTAAATCAATATCCGGGTACATTTTAGCGAATTGACTTTCATGATTAAATCGGTTATCAAGACCTCTGGTAAACAAGTAATGTAACTTCGTATTACGGGCTATAAGTTTCTTTAATATACCTGTGGACTCTTCAATGTCCATTTGTTGATAATCAATCAACCCTCCTTGGTCTCCTTCTAGGTTTGATTCGTCGAGACTCTGTTTGGATGGTTTGAATTTTTTAAACAATCCACGGCAGCACTCGACCCAAAATTTGATCGTACTTACATGATTGATCCACCACCCTTTAGTGATATACGCATGGCCGTCCAATAAAATCACACCACTTACTCTGGCGTCCTCTTCAGCAAAACGGAAAGAGTCTTCCGCTCCTGAACATAACCCTCCAAGCACGAAGTTTGATGACTGATAGGTTACTTCCATGTAATCCAAAGCTGCCTTAATA
This sequence comes from Cytophagales bacterium, assembly GCA_029262935.1. Lineage (GTDB taxonomy): Bacteria > Bacteroidota > Bacteroidia > Cytophagales > Cyclobacteriaceae > JAJCYK01. Next base: position 3,172 of record JAJCYK010000479.1, read on the forward strand.
TCCAATTTGGTACGGAGTTTTAAAGGCAGTCCCAGATGGATCTGTCCACTGTTACCAATTCCACCCAAGTCGAATCTTAAGGTTGCAAATCCTTTTTCTGCTGCTTTACGAGCAAGCCGGGTATAAAGGCGAAAAGGACCCGTCTTCCCGGTGAGCCCTGCAGTTACTAAAATCACGGTGGCTTGAGGTTTATGGTTATTTTCAGGCAGGGTGACTATGCCGTTTAGACGGCCCTGCTCTCCAAACTGGCAGGCTTGTTCTTTCATAGGTTTAACATCATATATTTTAACTTCTTCAAGATTTGGCCACTGACAATAGCGGTGGTAAGGCTCTTGGATCGATCCCAATCACATTTAACTTCCAGGCGATTTACTACATTTTTCTCTGTAAACCATTGCCATTTTGAGTCTTCCTGATCTCCATATATACCTTCGGTATACAGTTGGTCTAGTTTTACACTTTCCTCCAGGTCGTTTACCTCCATAAGCAGCGACTGAAGTTGAGATACTGCCTGAAGAGAATAGGTAAAGCCCAACAGCTCTTGGCCACCCGGGATGGCTTTCGGTTTTTTTCCCAACATCACCCTGGAACGCAACACTTTACGTTTATGCATATTTAATAAAACCGCATAATAATCCGCACCATCAAATACAGGGTCCCACCATAGCCATTTGCTTACTTCAGAATCTTGGAGCGCTTTTAATGCTAACAAGGCCCCTAGGCGAACTCCTAATACAGTAATGGGCTTATTGGTCCTTCGCTCTAATTCATGGTGTGCACACTTTATATCCGCCTGCCATCGATCCATATCTGCTTCTATATTTTCTCCCAATGCATCACCAGTACCAAAATAATCAAATCGCATCACAGAAATACCCTGGGAAGCCAGTTCGTCAGCCAACGACTTAATTAAAAAGTAACAGCGCTTGTACTCCACACCTATCGGAGGGCAGATGAGCACTGACCGATCCTGTGGGACGCCCACCGCTGGGTGAAATAATCCATATAAATTCCTTTCAGATCCAAAGAAAAACGAATCAATTGGATTGATGTCTGCTAAGAATGTCGGATTGCTGCCCTGGATAATTTCCTCTAAGTCTTCATTATCCCCTAAGGTACGGTCCACGATAGCAGCTATCACTTGCAAAGATTCCCGTAGGATGTCCATGCCGTCAAC
>JAJCYK010000480.1 GCA_029262935.1 Cytophagales bacterium
TCCTCTGGGGCCTATGCATCCACTTATAAGGAATCTTGAGTGCTCGCTTTGATAGCTTAAACGGATAGCGCGCATCATTTCTATGGACTGCCGATTTAGGTGATCTAGACTAGCTAAGTCGTGTCCTAGTAACCGACCCCAGTCTGGATTTGCTCTCCAGGTGGGACTTTCCAGTATAAAATTTTTCTTATACTTAAGCGCCAAGGCCGCATATTTATGGTAATAATCCCTAAGAATGGCGTACCCATCACGGCTCTTTAGCAAATCGAAAGCCGCGAAATAAGGTAAATCTATTCCATGATGAAACACCAAGGTTGTCTCCAACCCCCCATCGGTGATAAACATGCCTGCCCCTTTTAGGGGTGAATTGGTGGTGACCCCCTGTCTAATTGTTGAATTCATTTGTTTGATTGATTCGTAGTAGTTAATAGAGGCAACAACGAATCTTTCAAGGTTTATGTTGAATTCCCGAGGTATACATTAGGTGAACACGTCTACGGGCTCGATGACTTTGAGGCTCTGTTGAGCAGATAGGCTCTATATCCTAACGACAGGAAAATAACGATCATGGACACTAAGGTGACTACACCAACAATTTTTGATCCTGGCATTTCTTCAGATGCTCTGGCCATAATGATACCGTAGCTGGCCCACAATATGACCATTGCGTAGAACAAATTACCCTCACGCAGAACCATAAAGACCGTAAGAAACATGATGATGGCAATTATTATTACCGTTATGGTGGCAGCCAGATTGCCGGTGGCGGGTGCCCCAAGCTTAGTTAAATAAATGGCGCCGTTCGCTACTGTTGCCACACTTATCCAACCCATGTACACACTGAAGTTGATGTATTCCCAAAAGAATTTACTTGAACCAAAAGAGGTTTTGCTAACTCTTTGATAAGCGGCTACCAATAAAGTTAAGATGACCATTATCAGTAGCCAGGCTAAGCCAATCTTCATAAGATGCCAGGTAAAGATCCATACGGCATTGGTCAGACAAATTAAAACAAACAGCCCATTTAAAGTGTAGTCTACCTCAGCTGGTCTTTTAATCATCAAATAAATCTGTCTGACTGCAAACAGCAAATTCAACAAATAAATAAATCCCCAAATGGCGAAAGTAAAACCCGCTGGTGTAAAAAGTGTGGGATATAAACCAGAAACCTCACCAGTAGTGGTATTGTTGACGTACCCCATGCTCGCCAAATAATTAATATAAAGGGTTAGTAAAAGCACTAACAGGCTAAAAACAGGCATGAATCTTTCCATGTTTAAATATGCGGCTTATTTTTTAATTATTTACGATGAAATTAATTGCCCGATTATGGTCTTGGGGAAGACCCTAGCTAAGTGTTTGAAACCTTGCCGGCTAGTAAGTTTGGTCCATTTTTACTAGAAATTGAATCAATTTTAGTATAGTCAGCCGAGTTACAAGTGTTTCATTTGTAATGTAGACTCCTTAACTTAACCCTAAAGCTGTTGCTATGCCTATATATATGGATCGTCATATAATACCCGGGATAACGGCAAAAGATGCCGCGGAAGCACATCGGTTGGATATCCTTATGCAAGATGAATCAGGTTGTAGATGCATGACGTATTGGGTTGATGAAGAAAGAGGTAGCGCTTTTTGTTTAATCGACGCCCCCTGCAAAGAGGCTGTTGTTAAACTGCACAACAAAGCTCATGGACTGATCCCACATCAAATAATTGAGGTTAATGGGCAAGCGGTCAAATCCTTTTTAGGAAGAATCGAGGATCCGGAGGTTTCTGATCTGGTAGATAACTCAAAGATCTTCAATGAGCCGGTATTTCGTACTGTTTTAATGGTAAAATTAGATGACCCTATACTATTGCAGGCTTTTTTAAGTAAAAGCGCAGCCAACACCATGCTGTCCGAATACAGGGCGTATATTTCTGAAATCTCTCAACAGTACCAAGGGCAACAGATTGAGCACGAGCAGGAAGAAATTTTAATTGCTTTTATCTCTACTGCAAAAGCTGTGAAATGTGCTTTGGAGGTTCATGAATGTTTAAACAGTTTAAAAAAAGGTCCACATCAAATTGCGTCACAAATTAGTCTTAATGCGGGAATCCCAGTTCAACACAGTGAGACGCTTTTTGGTGATACCATTCATTTGGCAAAAAGATTGTTACAGGTCATCCCAAAGGGTCGAATCATCGCTGCACCTATAATCAATGACTTATATAAAGTAGCCGATCAAAATCATCGGCTAAAAGTAATTACCACTAAGGAGGAATCCTTCTTGAACACCCTTATGAATACCTTGGATACTCATTGGGCCGCTCCTAACTTTGGTGTAGTCGAGTTTAGCAAAGCAATGAACATGAGCAAGTCCGCTTGCTACCGTCAAACCATTGCGCTCACTGGTCTATCTCCTAGCAATCTGATAAAGGAATTTCGCTTAAAAAAGGCCTTGGTCTTGTTGAAAAAAAGAAACCGCAATGTATCCGAAACCAGTTTTGACTGCGGCTTTACCAGCCCCTCCTATTTCACCAAATGCTTCCAGAAACGCTTTGGTATTACTCCTAATGTATTGCTAAACTTCCTATAGATTTACCTCAGGTCCAATTGTACTTTCATTTGGTCTAATTTTCGCAGTAACTTTTTGGCTGCGCCTTTACCTTAGGGCTAAATCAAAAAACCATCATCATGAACACTTTTTTCAAACTCAAGCTAGGAATGGTACTCTTATTAGCCACAGTAAGTGCTGCTTTTGCTCAACAAATCACTGAGTCTCCAGAAACACGTCAAACTATGAAAACCTATCTAATCGAGAGAGAAATTGCCGGAGCTGGCGATTTAACAGAGGTTCAGTTGCAAGAGATATCCCAAACCAGTAATAACGTAATTAATGAAATCGGACCGGGAATCAAGTGGTTGCACAGTTATGTTACCGAGAATAAAGTATTTTGTGTTTATCAGGCGGAGAGCAAGGAATTAATTGAAACCCACGCCCAAAAAGGGGGATTTCCTGCCGATGCCATTCGTGAGGTTAATGGCATGTTAGGCCCGCAAAAAACCAATTGATTCCCTGGTAGGCTATCACTAATGGTTTAAATGGTAGCCTTTATTATCTTACTGTCACAATAAATAGTAGCATCTGGCATTCTACCAAGTATGGCCCACTAGACGCATGGCCAAAATCCTTGAATTCCGTCTTCTGCAAAGAGGGTTTTCTAATGTGAAACATATTTCCTACCCTAATGCCGGTCACCAGTTTATCAGGTTTGATAAGGATGTACCTCACAAACTCAGTACTCCAACAAAGTATTTGGTTGAATTGGCAAAAGTACCGAGTCCCCTTTGGAGGTACATATGATGGCAGTCTTGCGGCCATGCGCGCCTCCAGAGAAGATGTGTTGGACTTCCTAAATACTATTAATTAACAGTCAAACCCGTACGGTCCTGTATAGCTGCTTGAACACCCCATCCACCAAAATTTTCTGAAACCACCATTACAACCTCGTTTCTGCCTTTTTTAAGTGGCAAGTAAACCGCATCAAAAAACCCAATGGTGCCCAAATATCGATAATCCCTGGACACAAAATTTGTCGCTCCACCGTAAACGGCTTTCCCATTAACAAATACCGTTACAAAGTCACTATATCCCAAGTTCATTTTCTTTACTTGCCTGGACGAAGAAGTAAGTTGCAACTTAACTACCGCTACGTTCTCCTCTCCACTAATCTTTAGATAGCGACCAATATTTAAGACACCACTAGACTCCACGACATGCGATTTCCAAGTGAGGTCTTTCAAGTCAGTAGACGTTAATATTGTCTTACTCTGAAAGCTTTCTTTTTTCTGAAT
>JAJCYK010000481.1 GCA_029262935.1 Cytophagales bacterium
GTTCCTGGAATTAGTAGTGTGAACCTACCTGGATATTACGGCATTCCATTAACTAGAAGAGGTGTAAACGAAAGTTTTTGGGTAATAACCGCTACTACCAGCAATGGTGCAATTTCAAAGGATGTGAAGTTAGCAGCTCAATCTAGCGCTACGGTGGTCTTGTTAATGGGCTTAAGAAAGATAGCCACCATCGCTAGGACCTTCAAAGCAGTAAACAAAGGAGATTTGCCGGTAGCTATTATTTCAAAAGGCTCGTTACCTGAGGGAAACTTGCTTTTAGGAACTGTAAGCACTATTGAAAAACTTGTGCAGGAACAAAAACCAGAGGCGCCAGCAATTGTTGTTCTTGGTGAAGCTGTAGGCACGCATCCAGATTTTTATGTAAAAGCCGCAAAGCTGCAAGGCCAATACTTATGAAAGATAATGTTTTGTTTCCCGTGTTTCTAAAGCTCCATCAATTACGGGTACTGGTAGTTGGTGGGGGTTATGTGGGTTGGGAAAAACTCCAGGCTCTATTGACCAACAGTCCCTTAGTATCAGTAGATCTGGTTGGGACTACTATTCGCAAAGAAATCAAGCTCTTGGCCGCAAAATATCCCAACCTACGTTTACACGAGAGACCCTTTGATTTGCACGATTTGGAGCAAGTAGAAGTAGCATTGCTGGCTACCGATAGTCGTGAGACTAACCATAGAATAAGGACATTGGCAAAAGCTAAAAACATCTTAGTAAACGTAGCAGACACCCCGGATCTTTGTGATTTCTACTTAGGTAGTGTGGTAAAGAAAGGAAACTTGAAGATTGGAATTTCTACCAATGGAAAGTCACCAACTTTTGCTAAACGATTTAGACAAGTTTTGGAGGAGGTACTACCCGAGGAGACCGATATGGTACTCAGCAATTTGAGGGTGTTAAGGGACCGACTTAAAGGGGACTTTGAGTACAAAGTAAACAAGCTAAACGAATATACAGCTTCACTAATAAAGGAGAATAAATAAATATTACCCAGAATAAATATGAACTTCCTGAATTTAAACAAGCAATATCAGGCCCTGTCTTATCAAGACCGGTTGAAGCAGTTGTTTGAGGATTTTGATGATGATAGGATCCTTTTTACTTCTTCATTTGGCACCACCTCCATGGCCCTTTTACATTTGTTAAGTAAAGCTAAACCCGGTCATCCGGTCCATTTTATTGATACCTCTTATCATTTCCCTGAAACTTTAGCCTATCGTGACATTCTAATAAAGCATTTGGGACTGACTGTGGTTGATGTACAGGCAGAAGTCAAGAAGAACCACTTTACTAGAGAAAATCAAACTTGGAAACACAATCAGGATTTGTGCTGCTTCATCAATAAGGTGGAACCGTTGGATCAGATTAAGCCAAATTATGACATTTGGGTCTCTGGTGTATTGGGCTTTCATAGCCCCCACCGGGAAAGCATGAATTTGTTCGAAGCTAAGGATGGTTTGACCAAATTCCATCCTTTGCTGGATATGAGTAAAGAAGACCTTAGTTTATATACAAAGCTGTACGAATTGCCTATTCATGGCCTACTAGCTAAAGGTTATGACTCTGTGGGTTGTACGAACTGTACTACCAAGGGAGAAGGTCGAAATGGGCGCTGGTACAATATATCCAAGTCTGAATGCGGCTTACATGATACTCCCATGTTAGTAAAAAACCGTATGGCCGGTTAGGCTCTTTTATGCCAAGCAATTTTTTTCTAATTCATAAGGTGTTAATTTGGCACTTTAAATTTAGAACATCTTGCAATTAATACCTGTTAATAACAGCGCCACCGCCCGCGAATTTTTAATACTCCCAATTCGAATTTATAAAGATTCAGAACATTGGATTCGTCCCTTGGATCAGGACATTGAGAGTGTCTTTGATTCAAAAAAAAACAAATCCTTTCGTCATGGCAGTGCCGCCCGTTGGATAGTAGTTGATGATTCTGGTCGTACCGTGGGGAGAGTAGCAGCTTTTGAAAACAAAAAAAGCAAAAACAAGGGGAATGATCAACCTACTGGAGGCATGGGCTTTTTTGAAGCCATCAACGACAAGCAAGTGGCGTTTATGCTGTTTGATGCTTGTAAAACCTGGCTCCAAGAAAAAGGAATGGAGGCTATGGACGGGCCTATTAATTTTGGGGACCGTGACAAATGGTGGGGATTACTAGTAGACGGATACGAGATAGAACCAAACTACTTACAACATTATAACTTTCCCTATTATCAGGAGCTGTTTGAGGCCTACGGATTTCAAACCTATTTTCAGCAATATACCTATGGTCGAAAAACCAGAGACCCGCTATCGCCTAAATTGGCGGCTAAAGCTCAACGATTAGAAGAAGACCCAGCCTACTCGTTTAGTCATATGAGACTAAAAAACTTGCCAAAATATATAGAAGATTTTAAAACCGTCTACAATCAAGCTTGGGGAGGGCATGGTGTTCCTCAAATGTCTACAGCTCAAGCAAAGGCTATAATAAATCAGCTAAAACCTATTATTGATGAGAAGATTGTGTGGTTTGGATACTACAATGAGGATCCAATAGCATTCTTTATTATGTTACCTGAAATGAACCAGATTTTTAAACATGTAAATGGTAATCTAAACTGGTTGGGGAAACTAAAGTTTGTCTGGCACAAGTGGAGGAAAACCTGTAACAAAATGTTTGGTTTAGTCTTTGGCATCGTGCCCGCTCATCAAGGCAAAGGGGTGGAAGGCTCTTTGATAATGGCTGCCAGACAAATGGTACAAGATGATTATCACCGGTATGAAGATTTTGAAATGAATTGGATTGGAGATTTTAATCCAAAAATGTTAAGGGTGGCGGAACAAGTAGGTGGTTACATTGCCAAAACACACGTGACTTACCGAAAAATATTTGACGAAACCGTACCTTTCAAAAGGCACCCCATGATCTAATCCGGGGGCTTAAATTTAAAGATTTATATGAAATACAATGTATATGGTATAGGGAATGCTTTGGGAGATATCGAGTACCAAGTTAATACCGCATTTTTGGAGCAATTTGGAATTGATAAAGGATTAATGTCCTTGGTCGATGTGGCTCGTCAACTGGAGTTAATTGAAAACCT
>JAJCYK010000482.1 GCA_029262935.1 Cytophagales bacterium
CTGTCGAGGCAGTGGCAACATTGGATATGCCATTCCTACTCACCGCCCGAGCGGAAAACTTACTCCATGGTGTCAATGATCTGGAAGACACGATTAAACGATTGAAAGCCTATGAAGCAGTAGGTGCTCATGTACTTTATGCGCCAGGTATTCTTTCTCTTGATCAACTTAAACAAGTCACAGCTGAATTAAATACTCCTTTTAATGTGCTTGCTCCCCTAATTCGAGGTGCGCGTGTTGATGAATTGGCCGAGGCAGGCGCAAAACGAGTCAGCATTGGCGGCGCGTTAAATTGGGCCGCTGTTAACCCAATTTTGAAAGCAGCAAAAGAAATGCTAGAGCAAGGTTCATTCAATTGGACAGCCGAGATGGCATCCCGTAATGAAGTAGAACAATTGATGGGTTGAACTTGACTTCCGGAAAGTATGCGATATTGCCTTGACGGGAAACTTGCTTTGAAATGAGATGATTGGATATCCTTTTTTATGAAGGTTTTGGTCTAAAATGAACGGCATATTCAACTTCAACTGCATTGTGTAGTATCACACCTGCAAAATAAACACTACTCACTGCAAAGGATGTAGTTGATGTATTGATTATTTGCCTACATCTTTACCATCTTCACACCTGACTATATGACTTTAATTACCGACGTAGTAATTCAGGATATAAGATTTCCTACTAGTAAATGGCTCCATGGATCTGATGCTATGAATCGGGATCCTGATTACTCCGCGGCCTATGTAATACTCAAAACTGACAACAAAAAAGGTCTTGAGGGGCACGGATTAACCTTTACTATAGGCAGAGGTAACGAAATATGTGTAGCGGCATTAAAAGCGTTGGCCCCATTGGTCGAGGGTAAAACTCTAGAGGAGTTTACCGCTGATATGGCGGCTTTTTGGCGGCGAATCACTGGAGATAGCCAGCTGCGCTGGATTGGTCCAGATAAGGGAGCGGTGCACATGGCAACGGGAGCGTTGGTGAATGCTGTATGGGATTTGTACGCAAAAATAGAAGGTAAACCGCTTTGGAGATTAATTGCTGACATGAGTCCCCAGGAATTCGTGGCATGTGTGGATTTTAGTTATATCACTGATGCAATCACACCCGAGGAAGCCCTTGAATTATTAAAACGGATTGAAGCTACTAAAAACGAACGGATAGCAAATCTGCTGAAAAATGGATTTCCAGCTTACACTACCTCAGCTGGATGGTTAGGCTATTCTGATGAAAAAATACGGCGATTATGCCGTGATGCAGTTAGAGACGGTTGGAAATACATTAAAATGAAAGTGGGTTCAAACCTCCAGGACGATATCCGAAGGGCATCTCTTGTAAGAGAGGAGATTGGCCCTGATGTTAAATTAATGATGGATGCAAATCAAATATGGGACGTAAAGGAAGCCATAGCCAACATTAAGAAACTCAGTAAGTTCAATCCTTATTGGTTTGAAGAACCGACCAGCCCAGATGATATACTAGGACACAAAGTCATTGCTGAAGCCATCAAACCGATTAAGGTAGCCACTGGAGAGCATTGCCAGAACAGGATTATATTTAAGCAATTAATGCAAGCTGGTGCCATGGACATCTGCCAAATTGATAGTTGCCGGGTGGGAGGTGTCAACGAACTATTGGCCATCATGCTTATGGCGGCCAAGTTTGAGATTCCTATTTGTCCTCACGCTGGTGGCGTAGGGCTATGCGAGCATGCACAACATCTTTCAATGATCGATTATGTTGCTATCAGTGGTACTATGGAAGGCCGGATTGTTGAATATGTTGATCACTTGCATGAGCACTTCATAACTCCTGTGGTAATTAGAAATGGCGCCTACATGCCTCCAAGCGCCCCTGGTTATAGTATAGAAATAAAAAGTGAAAGTCGCGAAAAGTTTGAATTTACTACCGGTGCAGTGTGGAACTCAAAAACAGCATAATCCTCATTATTTACATGCAACGGTTGGTGTTTGGATCTGATTGACCGGAAATGACCATTACTTTTGGTCCACCACATTGTGGCTATGGGATACCACATACTCCATAGGGGATTTTCCAGTAATTTTCTTAAACTGCTTGTTAAAGTTAGAGAGGTTGTTAAATCCACTTTCATAGCAGACCTCGGCGATTGTCTTATAGTTGTCCTCTAACATAATTTTACAGGCAAAGCCAATTCTTAACTCAATAAGGAAACTTATGAAGGATTTATTAGTTGCCTTCTTAAAGAAGCGGCTAAATGCCGATGCGTTCATGCATACATGATCAGCCACGTCATTTAAGCCAATGCCGTGGTTGAAATTCTTTAGCATGTAGGCATAAACTTTATCCAGCTTAGAATTGGATTTCGGATATTCATTTATAAAAGATAAACTTGATTGGGGCTTATGTGTGCTTTGAGCAATAAGATTAAGAATTTTTAGCAAAGACATCACTTTTTCCAGTCCATCTTGAGTACTCAACTTTTTAAGCATTGCAATGATCTGTGGCTTGTTGTTGCCAAGAATCTTTAATCCTACTTTAGCCTCTTCAAGTAATTGTCTAAGCAAGTAAAGCTCAGGTACATTGAAAAACTCATGACCGAAACAGTCAATATTAAAATGAATTACCCAGGCTTCAGCCTGCATATTGTTCCTTTCAAAATGGATCTTATCATTTAACCAAAGGTGAGGTAGTAAGGATCCAATTAGTACCAGGTCTCCTGGGCGAAATCTTCCCATGCCGTCTCCTATGAATTTAGTCCCTGTACTCTTTTCTATATATACCAGCTCACATTCTTTATGGTAGTGCCACACATTTAAAAAATGAGGTAACTGGTGATGGTGAACCGAAAAAGAAGAATTAATCGGAGAAGTACGAGGCAATTCTTTGGGTTTCATATTAGGAATGTAGTAAAATATTTGCCCATAACGATGTAAGTATGCGAAATTTGCAAAAATTTCATTAGATATCTTGATATTTCTAATATTCGGCAGTATTGGATTTTCTAAAAATGAGACCTTTTTTTTGCAGTTTAAATAGCAATATTCCCCATAGTGTAGAAAAAGCATCATGTTCGGCTAAAAGAAATGTAGAGTTGTTGCAAAAATTTTCAAACATTTATTGCAAGAATCCATGTAACTAAAAACATTAAACAACCTGAATATGAAAAAATTTTACATGAAAACGGCTTTCATATTGATGGCCGGACTTTTATCAGTATCAGAACTTAGCGCTCAGGATACACAGATATCCGGAACCATTACTGACGAATCAGGAAACCCACTACCAGGAGCATCTGTAGTGGTCACTGGAACTACCATTGGAGCAAACACCAACGTGGATGGTACGTTTCGGTTAAGTATTCCCCAAGGAAACAGTTCCATTA
>JAJCYK010000483.1 GCA_029262935.1 Cytophagales bacterium
TCCATCCAAAACCTTCAACGATTGCACAAACCCCTCTCCCACTTCACCTAGGATGTTTTCCTGGGGTATTCGACAATTATCAAATATCATTTCTGTGGTTTCTGAAGCTCGCATGCCCAGCTTATCCTCCTTCCTGCCTGCAGTAAATCCAGGAGTACCTCTTTCAATAACAAATGCTGTCATACCATGGTTGTCCCCAACATCCCCTGTTCGGGCAATAACCACCGCAAGGTCTCCTGATTTCCCATGTGTAATAAAGTTTTTAGCACCGTTCATAACCCAGTGTGATCCATCCTTTTCGGCTACAGTACGCATGTTACCTGCATCAGATCCTGTATTGGGTTCAGTTAAACCCCAGGCACCAATCCATTCAGCGGTAGCCAGTTTTGGTAACCATTGGGTTTTTTGATCTTCATTGCCAAATTGAAGTATATGCCCGGTACAGAGTGAATTATGGGCAGCCACAGATAATCCAATCGAGCCATCGATTTTAGAAATTTCGGAAACCACAGTGACATACTCCAAATATCCAAATCCAGATCCCTGGTATGTTTGGGGCACTAATACCCCCATAAGTCCTAGTTCTCCAAGCTTTTTAAACAATGGCACGGGAAATTCCTGAGTCTCGTCCCATTTGCTTCGGTGAGGTACTATTTCCCGAGCTCCAAATTCCCGAATCATATCGGCAATCATTATTTGATTTTCGTTTGGTGTAAATTCCATTTCGGATAGTTTTACTTTAAGACGACGCTAAATTGAGGATACAAAATTAGTAAATTTGAAATCAATCCACAAACTAACATTCGTTAGTAAGTAAATATATTTAAATCCTATCCAGAATTAACCAAATAGGACCTTATTACCTCTATATATTTGGTCATTTCAATTACCTTTGCGGCATGTTGCATTCTAAAAAGGTACTGGTTACCGGCGGGGCTGGTTATATTGGTTCGCACACAGTAGTGGCTCTTTCTCAGGCCGGTTATGAACCAATAATACTTGACAACTTCTCGAATTCAAGCGCGACGGTAATCGCGGCTTTAGAGGACATTCTTGGTAAGCCGATAAAGTACTATCAAAAGGACTGTTGTGATATAAAGGCCGTTCGAGAAGTTTTCGTTAAGGAGAGTATCGACGGGATCATCCATTTTGCAGCAAGTAAGGCGGTGGGCGAATCCGTTGAAAAGCCCTTACAATATTATGACAACAATATTAATTCTTTGTTGGTAATATTGAAATTGGTTAAGGAATTTGGAGTCAACCACCTGGTCTTTTCAAGCTCTTGCACCATATATGGGCAACCCGAAAAGATACCGGTAACAGAAGAAACAGTATCTCAACCTGCTGCCTCACCTTATGGGAATACCAAAAAGATATGTGAGGACATATTAAAAGATGTAGTTGTCAGCAAAGCTGGTGTAAAAATAGTCTCCTTGCGTTATTTTAACCCAATTGGCGCTCACTCTTCTTCAAAAATCGGCGAATTGCCTATAGGCACCCCTGGTAATCTTATACCCTATTTGACTCAAGTTGCTGCGGGATTGAGGGATAAACTGACCGTCTTTGGCCACGACTATAATACTATAGATGGCACTTGCGTGAGAGATTACATACATGTCACGGATTTGTCGGATGCCCATGTTAAAGCTCTGCAGTTTTTGGAAAGGGATCAGACAACAGACCTTTATGATGTTTTTAACTTAGGAACAGGTGCTGGTACTTCTGTGATGGAAATTATAAATTCCTTTGAGGGTATCACAGGCATAACACTAAACTATGCTTTGGGCGACCGGCGCCCGGGAGATATTGAGCAAATATACGCCAGTGTCGATAAGGCGCGTAGTGCATTGAGATGGCAAGCCTCTTTAGGCATTAATGAAGCTTTAATGGATGCCTGGAATTGGCAAAAATCTTTAACAAATGGGTATGAATGAGTCGTCTAAAATATTGATCACCGGTGGTGCAGGCTTTATTGGATCTCATGTTGTACGCCGATTCGTAGCAAAATATCCTAATTATAGAATTTACAATCTAGATAAGTTGTAATATGCTGGGAACTTGGAAAATTTAAAAGATGTAGAAAATTCCCCAAATTATACTTTCGTGAAGGGGGATATAGAAGATGTTGACTTTTTAAGCGCGCTTTTCCAAAGTCATCAATTTGAAGGTATTATTCATTTGGCAGCGGAATCCCATGTTGATCGATCCATAACCAATCCTTTGGCTTTTATTCGAACCAATGTATTAGGGACAGTAAATCTTTTAGACGCCGCAGTTAAACATTGGAAGGGTAATACGCAGCGGTTTTATCACATTTCCACGGACGAAGTATTTGGTTCTATTGAAGAACCCGGCTTATTTACGGAAAATACTCCTTATGATCCCAAATCTCCTTATTCAGCCTCAAAAGCAAGTTCGGATCACTTTGTAAGAGCGTATCACAATACGTATGATTTGCCCATTCTTATTTCAAACTGCTCTAATAACTACGGTCCTTGCCAGTTTCCAGAGAAACTTGTTCCATTATGTATTAACAATATTAAAGAATCATCGCCGGTTCCGGTTTATGGTCAAGGTTTGAATATTCGAGACTGGCTGTATGTTGAGGATCATGCCGCGGCAATTGACTTAATATACCATAAAGGACTAGTTGGAGAAACTTACAATATCGGTGGGGGTAGTCCATGCAAAAACATTGATCTTGTGCGATCGATTTGTCGTATCATGGACGAAAAACTAAATCGACCTATAGGGCAATCCGAGAGCTTAATCACATTTGTAAAGGATCGTGCAGGGCATGATTTAAGATATGCCATCGATTCTAAAAAAATTATCGAAGACCTCAAATGGCAAACGACAACCACGTTGGAAGAAGGGTTAAGAACAACCGTAGCATGGTATTTGGAGAACGATAGCTGGTTGGACCATGTTACTTCAGGTCATTACAAAAATTACTATCACCTACAGTACAACAAAAGATAATTATAATTTAATGAAAGGAATTATTTTAGCGGGAGGTACAGGGTCAAGACTACACCCATTAACATTAGCTATTAGTAAGCAGCTAATGCCTGTTTACAATAAACCCATGATTTACTATCCTCTATGGGTGCTAATGATGTCCGGCATTCGCGAAATATTGATCATTTCCACTCCTGATGACCTTCCGGCATTCAAAAAGCTTTTAGGTGATGGAAAACAGTTAGGATGTGATTTTCAATACCAGGTACAACCTGAACCCAACGGATTGGCCCAAGCCTTTGTATTGGGGGCTGATTTTATTGGTGAGGACAAAGTCGCCTTAATATTGGGTGATAATGTGTTTTATGGAAGCGGGTTGAGGACGTTGTTGCAGCAAAACATTGATCCAGAAGGTGGAGTGGTGTTTGCCTACCATGTCCAAGACCCCAATCGGTATGGAGTGATTGAATTTGATGATAATAAACAGGCTTTGTCTATCGAAGAGAAGCCAGAAAAACCAAAAAGCAACTATGCCGTTCCGGGCCTGTATTTTTATGATAACAATGTAATTTCGATCGCCAAAGGCCTAACCCCTAGTGCCCGTGGAGAGTATGAGATTACGGACATTAATCAGTACTACTTAAAACAAGGTAAATTAAAAGTTGGCATCCTGGACCGTGGTACTGCTTGGCTAGATACGGGTACCATTCCGTCTTTGATGCAAGCAGGTCAGTTTGTTCAAGCCATTGAAGAAAGGCAAGGGCTAAAAGTAGGCTGTATAGAAGAGGAGGCTTATCGCCAGGGATATATTTCAGCAGCGGAGCTTAAGGCAATCGCAGAGCCACTGAGGAAAAGCGAATACGGGCAATATCTTTTAGGTTTATTGGGCTAATTGGGCAGATTCTTGGTAAAGCAAAGCCACTACAGTACTGCCTACAGCTCTCAACGTTTCCTTATCTATGACTTCCATGTTATCAGATGGCCTATGATGAAAATGTTTAAAAAAGTCCTCCTGTGATCCATTATCAGGTTTGGTATCTATGATATCAATCATAGGTATTTTGGCATTTACATTTACATAGTAGTGGTCGTCTTCTACAGCACCCGCTTTCTGATATAAAAAGAAACGGCTATAGCCCAATTGATGGGCTTGGTTCCAGACCTTTTCCAATATCTTAGGGGCATATTGATTGGAATAATACTCATGGCAAAAAGTGGCGTTTTTTGCACCAACCATATCTAGTAGAATTCCGTAATACGCAGAATAATTGGCCTGATGTTTATTGGTAGTCCAATGCTTGGAACCAAGACACCAATCCAATCCGAGGTTACCTTGGTCCTCAGCGTCAAAAAAGATGATGTCTACTCCCAAGGGTATAGGGCTTTGGGCTAGCAATCGAGCCACCTCTAATAAAACTCCCACCCCACTACCTCCATCATTGGCACCGTCGAACGGCAAATCAGGATTTTCAGAAAACTTATCCGCTTTTAATCGAGTATCCCAGTGTGCAGCTAGCAGGATCCTTCGTGTTGCTTGAGGATTAAACTGGGCAATTATGTTTTGGAACTTATAAACCTCGCCGGTATTGCTGTTTCTTGCTTCAAATTCCTGCCTTGATAAGTGGTTGGTGTATTCGGCCAATTTGTTGTATATAAAATTCGCACATGAATCATGAGCGGCGCTGTTAGGCACTCTCGGTCCAAAATCCACTTGAGCTTGAATATAATCATAGGCAGAATCGGCATTGAAAGTCGGCGTCTCTACCGCAACAAGTACCGGTGGTGGCCCTTCTTTCTCGTCAGTGGTCGTACTATCACAAGATTGATAAAATATAACCCCTATTACAGCTAAGTATAATGCCCAATTATTCCTCATACGCCCAATCTACTCCATTTTTCATATCCTTTAGCGCTATGCCGTAAGATTTTAACTTTTCACGAATCTCATCAACTTTATCATAATTGCGGGCATCTTTTGCCTCTTTGTAGCTGGATAAGATCATTTCTAACATGCCATCTTGCGCACCCAAAGGTTCTTCATCTAAACCTAAAACCTGTACTACGAATACTTGGTAAGTCTCCAGCATCTTATTGAACAACTCTTCTCCTAAAGCGCTAGTGGACAAGCTTTGAGTGTAAATGGAGTTTATCTTCTTCAAGATATTAAATAATTGGGCGATGCACTGAGCAGTATTAAAATCATCATTCATCGCATGATAGCAATTATCGCAGAATTTAGAGACTTGTTCTTGCAGCTTTTCATCAACTTCGCCTTGTTCCTTTTGAAAACTCAATTGACGAGCAATTCGCAATCCATTAATTAACTTTTTGTAACCTTTGGATGCCGCCAACACCGCCTCGTTTGAGAAATCCAAAGTGCTTCGGTAATGCGTTTGTAACATAAAGAAGCGAACGGTCATCGGGCTATATCCCCGATCCAGTAGCGAATGCTCTCCCGAAAACAGTTCCTCTGGAAGAAAAGAGTTTCCCGTCGATTTGCTCATTTTCTGGCCGTTGATTGTAAGCATGTTGCCATGCAGCCAATACTTTGCCGGATTTTTGCCAAATCCGGCTACACTTTGAGCAATCTCACATTCATGGTGTGGGAATTTAAGATCCATTCCTCCGCCGTGGATGTCAAACTGATCTCCAAGATATTTTGTGCTCATGGAAGAACATTCCAGGTGCCAGCCGGGGAAGCCATCGCTCCAAGGGCTAGGCCAACGCATGATGTGTTTGGGCATGGCTTTTTTCCAGAGCGCA
>JAJCYK010000484.1 GCA_029262935.1 Cytophagales bacterium
ATATTTTCATATTCAATTGCTCACTAGTATATTTGCGTGATTTAGGAAAAAGAAATATAACTTATTTTACTTAATTAAATAGGAAATAAAAATCCCTTTTTAAGGTTAATTGAATCAGATGCTTTCTTTTATACAGTGCTACATTATTCATAAACGAGTGCTATTATACTTCCTGGCCTTGGCCTTGATGCCTATCAATTCGAGCTGTGCAAAAAAAGATTACAATACCATACAAGTAGTTAAACCCAAATCTAAAAAACGCCCTTACAATCCGAGCAAACATAAAGGCCACAAACGTACAAAAAAAGTACGGGTCCGGAATTAATTTGTCTGTTTTTCTACTTTTTAAGTCCATCGAAAAATGCCTATCTTTCAACAAATCAGAGGCATGAATTTATGAATAAGTTTCTTACCCTGTTGGTAGTGCTCAATGTAGCGTTACTAGGGAATCTACAGGCACAGGATTTAGATTTAGAAAACATCATGACCGGGTACCATTGGGTAGGTCATTCTCCTAACAGCGTCCGATGGAGTGTTGACGGTACTTCGATACTTTTCAATTGGAATCCCCAGGATAATGAAAGCGATTCATTGTACCGGGTTGGGGTTTTGGATCACCAGCCACGACCAGTTTCTCGGCAAGAACGCCAGTACCTAGCTAGACAAAGTCCTGAATTAAATCAAAGTAAAACCAAGGCTGTTTATGAGAAGTACGGAGATCTTTTTTTAATTGACCTATCCAGCAGTGTAACCACTCAAATAACGAACACTTTGACGGCATCAAGCAATCCCTATTTTTCTTATAAGGAAGATAAAGTGCTGTATATAGAAGAGCAAAATCTTTTTAGCTGGAATATTGCTACCGGGCAAACATCTCAATTGACTCAATTCTCAAAAGGAGAAAAACCTTCAAAGTCCAAAATATCAAGCAGTGATGATTGGCTAAAAAAGGATCAGTCAATATTTCAGGTTTTGAGCGAAAGAGCGCGAAAAGATTCTCTTCAAAAAAAGAGGTTAGAGCGGATACGACCAAAACGACCTTTACAAATTTACATAGGAAAGCAATCTGCGAGCTTTATTCGTTTGAGCCCAGATGATCAGTACGTTACCTATAGGTTAAGCAAAGACCAAGACCCTCCAAACACTCAGGTGATGGACTATGTTACCGAATCAGGTTACGCCAAACCGTTAAGTGCCAGACCTAAAGTTGGTAATGCCAACGCAGAGTATAGCTTTAATATTTATGACATTAAAGAGGACACCACTTTCCAAGTCGATCTGTCCGGGTTGGAAGGGATGCATGATATAATAAACTTACATGATGGTAGCCGAACAGAAGATCGTACCATAAATAGAAATGCCTTGGTTAATGGGCCTTTTTATTCTGATGATGGTAAACAAGCAATAATAGAAGTAAGAGCCCTTGATAACAAAGACCGCTGGATTTGCTTGTTGCGTCTGTCAACGGGAGAAGTTGAATTACTGAATCGACAGTCTGAGGTGGCTTGGATACATGGGCCAGGAATAGGTTATCTGTTCTCCACTCCGGCTCTAGGATGGATGCCTGATAACAAAACCATATGGTATCAATCTGAAGCTACCGGCTACAGTCACCTGTACACACTTAATATTCATACTAAAAAATCAAAAGCCCTTACCAGTGGTAATTTTGAAATATACAACCCTGCCTTGTCTTTGGATAAATCATTATGGTACTTCACATCTAATGAAACGCACCCCGGTGAGCGGCATTTTTACAAGATGAAGCAAGCTGGCGGTAAGCGCATACAAGTCACTTCCTTACCCGGCAGAAATGATGTATTACTTTCTCCAGATGAAAAGAATTTAGCCATATTAAATAGCACGGCTATCCAGCCATGGGAGCTTTATCTCATGAATAATGAGGACAATGCTATACCCATCCGCATAACCGATTCCCAAACAGACGCTTTTAAGAAATACTCTTGGCGAACTCCGGAATATATTTCCTTCACCGCTCAAGATGGCGAACAAGTACCAGCGAGATTGTACCAGCCCCAGACAAGTAAGAAAAATGGCGCTGGCATTGTGTTTGTGCATGGAGCAGGGTATTTGCAAAACGCCCACAAATGGTGGAGTAGCTACTATCGAGAATACATGTTTCACAACTTACTGGTAGATCAAGGGTACACGGTCATTGACATAGACTATAGGGGAAGCGCAGGATACGGGAGAGCTTGGAGAACGGGAATTTACCAGTTTATGGGAGGCAAAGATCTTAGTGACCAAATTGATGGAGCTAAATATCTAGTAGAGCAACACCAACTTGATCCTAGTCGATTGGGTATTTATGGAGGATCCTACGGAGGATTCATCACTCTAATGGCCATGTTTACTGAACCAGATGTATTTGCCGCGGGTGCTGCTTTACGTTCGGTTACAGATTGGGCACATTACAACCATCCCTACACCTCAAATATATTGAATCAACCTAAAAGCGACAGCTTAGCCTTCATCAAAAGTTCGCCAATTTATCACGCACAAGGATTGAAAGGATCTTTGCTCATGCTGCACGGAATGGTTGATCGGAACGTGCAATTTCAAGATGTGGTCCGTCTTTCCCAAAGGTTGATTGAACTAAAAAAAGAAAATTGGGAGCTTGCCGTATATCCTATGGAAGGGCATGGATTCAGGGAACCAAGTAGTTGGTATGATGAATACCGACGTATTTATTTACTATTCGAACAACATTTGAAATAAAAGCAATGAATCATCTGCATACATTGATCAAGACATGTTATTTGGTAGCACTGCTGATCCAGGTAAGCTGCCAATCTGGTCCTGTGGAAGTTAATACGGAAAGAACTTACGGAGTTATGGCAAAAGACGCTGTCGTGAGTACCGCTCATCCCGTGGCAACCCAAGTGGGTCTTGATATCTTAAAACAAGGTGGCAATGCCTATGATGCAGCTGTGGCCGTACAGTTTGCCTTAGCCGTAGTTTACCCTAGAGCGGGTAACATTGGCGGTGGTGGGTTTTTGGTTTATCGAAAATCAAATGGCGAAATTGGTAGTTTGGATTTTCGAGAAAAAGCACCATTTGCTGCCCACAAAGACATGTACTTAGATGAAAACGAGGAGGTAATTGAAGATTTGAGCACAAAAGGTCACTTAGCAGCAGGGGTGCCTGGAGCGGTAGATGGTATGATTGAATTGCACAAAAAACTAGGATCCTTACCTTTTGCACAATTAATACAACCGGCCATCGATATTGCCAACCAAGGCGTGGTCTTAACTAAAAGGGAAGCAGCCAAGTTGAACGACCATCAAGATAATTTTAATGAAATAAACGATTACACTACTCATTTTGCAAAAGTATTGCCTTGGAATCACGGGGACACTTTACGTCTTCCTGATTTGGCCCAAACACTCATGCTCATAAAAGCTAACGGTCGTGCAGGATTTTATGAAGGAACTACGGCAAATCTGATCATTAATGAAATGGAACGAGGTGGTGGGATAATTTCTTTAGAGGACCTTAAATCTTATAAATCTGTCTGGAGAGACCCTATAGTTGGCAGCTATCGAGATCATAAAATTATTACCATGGGACCACCCTCCAGTGGAGGAATTGCTTTATTGCAGCTATTGGCGGGAAGCGAACCTCACGATATTAAGAAATTGGGATTTAATGAAACGACCACCATTCATTTAATGACAGAATTGGAACGCAGAGTTTATGCAGACCGTGCTACCCACTTAGGCGACCCGGATTTCTATGATGTGCCACAAGCCATGTTGCTTGACCCGGTATACTTGAAGGATCGCTTTTCATCTATTTCTTTAGACAAAAAAACTTCTTCTCAAGAAATTAAGGAAGGTGAAGTCGCTCTTATTGAAAGCATAGAAACAACTCATTTCAGTATTGTAGATGCCTGGGGAAATGCCGCCTCTATAACAACTACATTAAATGGCAGTTTTGGAAGCAAAGTATTGGTTAAAGGAGCCGGCTTTTTACTAAATAATGAAATGGATGATTTTAGTGTTAAACCGGGTGTACCCAACATGTTTGGGCTAATTGGTGCAGAGGCCAACGCCATTCAACCCAAAAAACGCATGCTTAGCTCCATGACCCCAACTATCGTGGAAAAGAATGATTCCCTATATATGGTGGTAGGCACACCAGGTGGAAGTACCATCATAACGTCTGTATATCAAACCCTATTAAATGTAATTGATCATGACATGACCATGCAAGAAGCCGTAAATGTGGGGAAATTTCATCATCAATGGCTACCTGATCATGTCCTTTACGAATCTGATGGTATCGACAGTGCAACCTTAGAAGCACTGCAGCTTATGGGTCATGTAATGAAACCTGTTGACGCTATTGGACGTATGGATTGTATCCTTGTTAACCAAAACCAATTAGAAGGTGCGTCTGACGGGTTAAGGGGTGATAACACAGCTATGGGTTATTAACGAAGAGGGAACTTATGGATAAGAATCAACTACAATACCCAATAGGGCGTTTTAAAGGGCCTTTTAGGATTACTCCGGATGACCGCAAAAATTATATAGCTGAAATTGCCCAGTTGCCTGCACAAATCCGTGAAGCGGTAGCCGGTCTAGAGAATGAACAATTGGATACTCCTTACCGCACACACGGCTGGACCATTAGACAAGTTGTGCATCATATACCTGATAGTCATCTAAATAGCTATGTTAGATTCAAGTGGGCATTAACAGAGTCCGTCCCTATTATAAAAGCGTATGATGAGAAGGACTGGGCATCTTTGCCAGATGCCGCAAACGGACCTATAGCAGCTTCATTGAACCTATTGGAAGGACTGCACCAACGTTGGGTTGCACTGTTTAATTCCATGTCTGATACAGATTGGTCCAAATGTTTCGTGCACCCAGAAACCAATAAAAAGGTGCCGCTGGATTTTAATTTATCCCTTTATGCCTGGCATGGAAAACATCATTTGGCCCATATTGTAAATACCAGGGATATACACGGATGGTAGCTTAATTATTTCATAAAATTATTACCTTGGGTATTTCCAAAGTAAATCTTATGAAAACCATACGCTTTTCCATTTCCGTTGCTCTGATGCTCCTGGTAATTACCTCAAATCTAAAGGGGCAAAACAATTCTGTAATTTTAAAAATCGACAAAGAACCGATTGTCCTTCAAGTGGGTGAAACCACCGCTTTACAAGTAAAAGCGGTTGGTGAAGACGGATCCGTATTGGAAGATGGTAATGTGTTCTATTCCATGTTAAGAGAACAGGGATTTGTGCCCACCAGCGGAGCATCTGTAGATACAGTTGGCAATATTACGGGCATATTACCGGGTACTTATAACCTCATTGTAATTCGCCCAGGAGGGAATGGGGAGGCTTTTGCTCGTAAATACATAGAAGTTCAAGTTACCAACAAAGCCATTGCGAAATTGGAATTGGAAGATTTCC
>JAJCYK010000485.1 GCA_029262935.1 Cytophagales bacterium
GGGTTGTTCAATCAACTCCATATTGGCGCTCAAAGTGGCTTCATAAAATTGCTGCAAATCACTTACTGAATATCCTTGATTGGCATCCACTCGCAGTGGAATGTCTGTGCCTACCAGGGCTCGTAATTTTAACATGCGTTCAATATCTTCTTCTAGATTATTGCCCAATTTCACTTTCAACAATCTAAACCCCAAGCCCAAGTATTCCTCGGCTTCCGCCAACGTTTCTCTTACACCTTTAATACCAATAGTAACGGAAGTTGGCAATGAGTCCAACTTGGCTCCCAAGTAATCGACCAACGACACTTTTCTGGTTTGGCAAAAGGCATCATAAAGCGCCACTTCCAGAGCGGTACGGGCCGCAGGGTTGTGAGGCAAATGCGCTTGAATTTCTTCACAGAGCAGAGGAAGTTCCTCAATATTTCTTCCTAGCAGTCGTTGCCAAGGGTCCTTATGAACTGGTTTATTGCAGGCGATACCCAAGGCTTTTAAACTTTGATCCAAGGACTCCCCTACAACTTGTTCACTTGGATTTCCTGCCCCCCACCCGGACAAACCGTTTTCTAAGGTAATTTTTACCACCGCATTCTCTACGTGGTCCACCGTTTTAAAAGCAATGGTATAGGGTCGCGTAAGCTCCAGGTCTACCCGGTGTACTTCGACATCCATAATTTTAGTCATGGGCATTTAATATTAAGGGTATAAGGCTGGAGACCCCGTCTTTTAAGGGTTGAATCACCGGTATTCCTAATTCCTGTTGATAGTTGATTTGAATTTCGTCTAATTGGCTTTCGGTTAATGCTTCATTGTTTAGGGTTACCGCCAAAGTCGCTACCCCATATAATTTAATAAGATCAATCTCTCGCGCCAGTGCTGGAATTTCTCCCAAGTCCGGCTCATTTCCAAAATACCGCCGACCAGGTGCATGTTGTAGTACCACCCCATCCGTGCGCCCAGAAACCAAAAATTCCGCGCCACAAGGACCTGTAGGGTTTTGTAAAGCGGCTTGGCCTTCCAAGAATATAATGCCCGGCTGTTGCTCCCGATAACAGGATACAATAGCATGTTCTAATTCTCCAGAGACGAAATCGTTGTAGGTTGAATCAAAGATAAATCCATATTTGCCTCCTTGCAACCACCCTGTCTGACCTGTAAACACCATTTCTGCCCGTACCTGTTGGGCGCGAGCTGCTTCCATTAGCATGCGAGCGGTAGTGCGCTTGCCAATAGCACAGTCGGTACCCAGTACTGCAATTTTTGGACAGTCCACTTCTTTTATGGACCCACTCCAAAATTTTAGCTGGTCTTTAGCTCGCGGTTTACGAATATCAATCAATTGAGTTCCTTTTTCCTGCGCCCTGGTAGCAAGATGGGGATCATCTGCTAGAAATTCGTGCAACCCGTTTACAATGTGCAAACCTAAATCCACAGCTTCAGTAATTTCCGCGCGCATATCATCAGGAATATATCCTCCTTTAGTAGCTACTCCGATCACCAAATATTGCGCTTCGGATTCGGCGCGTGCCACATAGTCGGATACGGATTCAAAAATAGGGATACCCCGGGACTGTCCATCCACCACTTTACCGGCGTCTTGCCCTTTATGTTTTTTATCAATCACCCCCACTATCTGATAACGCTCCGTTCCACGAATTAAACCGTGGGCCGTTTTAGCGTGATTGCTGTCCAACATTCCTTGGGCTAAAACGATAGCTTTTCCATCCATAAAATCATTTTTAAATTCCAGGCACAAAATACCATGAAATTGCAGAAACACATATTTTTTATATATTTATCTGCTCACAATAAACCATCCCTTCATGTCCCAACGACTTATTTCATTAGACGTCCTCCGAGGAGTCACCATTGCCGCTATGATATTAGTCAATGACCCAGGTTCCTGGGAGTTCGTTTATGGACCGCTAAGACATGCTGAATGGCATGGTGCTACCCCCACTGATCTGGTGTTCCCCTTCTTCCTTTTTATGGTGGGCATTGCCATAACCCTGGCTTTGGGTAAACGAGTGGCGTCTGGCACCGACACCAAAGGTTTGGTAACGAAAATTTTGAAGAGAAGCCTCATCATCTTTTTAGTGGGAGTATTCCTAAATGGCTTCCCTTACTTCGACTTTAGCTCCATTCGTATCCCTGGGGTATTACAGCGTATTGCACTGGTTTACTTATTCTGTTCCTTGATCTTTATAAAAACGGATTGGGTAGGGCAATTTCGTTGGGCCGTGGGCTTACTGGTGGCCTACTGGTTTATAATGAATTACATTCCGGTACCAGGAATTGGGGAGCCTAATTTGGAACCTTCCACCAACCTGGGAGCTTGGTTGGATAATTTACTCCTTGGTGGTCACCTGTGGAGTCAAAGCGTCACCTGGGACCCCGAAGGCTTGCTAGGAACTTTGCCAGCCATGAGCACGGGCTTCAGCGGTATTTTGGTGGGACATCTTATCAAAAGCAAACAGACCAATACCCAGAAAGTGGTGTGGCTCTTTGTGGCTGGTGCTTTGTGCATCTTTGTGGCCCTCTTATGGGATTTGAATTTTCCCATCAATAAATCTCTGTGGACCAGTTCTTTTGTTCTTTATAGCTCGGGGATTGCCATGCAATGCCTAGCGCTTTGTTATTGGTTTATTGATGTATTAGGATATACTAAATGGACAGCCCCCTGGGTAGCTTTCGGTATCAATGCGATTACCATCTACGTACTATCTGGTCTGGTGGCCCGATTCATGGGCCTCATTAAAGTTGCGCCAGATGTTAGCTTGAAACAATGGATCTTTGAAAACATGTTTATTAGCTGGATGACTCCTTTCAATGCTAGTTTGGCCTTTGCTATAGTATTTGTGTTCGTGTGCTTTATTCCCATATGGATCATGTACCGCAAAGGAATAATTTGGAAGATTTAGGCCTTGACCTTTTTCTTACGCGGTGGGCGTTTGCGATAGTTGATGGTCATCCCATAACTTCCGGGACTTTCGTGATTGCTTTTGCTCACCACCGTCACCACATAAGTATAGTACCCTTTCTGAGGTGGGGTGTCTTCAAAGGTGGTGTTATTGGGAGTGAGTCGGGCAATGATTTTACCTGGATCTGAGGTAGCCTGTGCCTGTCGCCCTTCAAACCGATAAACCAACAAATACCGCACCTCTTCTTTAGGCAAATTGTCGGACCAATATAAAGTAAGCTTTTTTAAGCCATGACTGATTCTAAAGACATCCGGAGCCTTGGTAACCGTGATGGGTTTGTATTCCATGGGTGGCACAATAGCAGGATGGGCATAATGATACCGTGCTAAGGAGTCTCCTAAACCCAGGCTGTTGGTCCTTAAAGATTTAGAGCTGAAATAGATATTCCCCTGTACCTGAGGATAGGACCTATTTAATTTTAGGTGTTTGCTGATCTCCGCGGTACTTCTCCAAGCTGGAAAATCAGCATCTTTGCGAACTTTGTAGGCACTTTGCCCAATATAAATATGCCGGCCATAAGCATGTTTTGACCACCAGTCCAATAGGATTTGATAGTCGGCCAATTCAAATCCAATGTGCCAATAAATTTGAGGAGCCAAATAATCGATCCAGCCCTCTTTCATCCACATAATTACATCGGCATACAGGTCATCGTAGTTGGAGTGCCCGGCACGAGTGGCAGAGCCCTTCGGATCTCTGTCTTGATTTCTCCAAACTCCAAAAGGGCTAATGCCAAAACGTAATTGCGGGTTGATTTTGTGTAGAGTATCCGCACAGGATTTGATGAATTCGTTAATGTTTTGACGCCGCCAGTCATCAATAGTAGAGGCACCGTATTGGTTGTAACTGGCACTGTCATCAAACGCTTCTCCCTTGACACCATAGGGATAAAAATAGTCATCAAAATGAATGCCATCTACTTCATAATTGGTGGCCACTTCCGCGATTACATGTCTTACATAGGCGCGTGCCTCAGGATATCCAGGATCAAAATAGATCCGGCCACCGTAGTTAATGAACCATTGAGGCTTCTTCTTGATGATATGGTCTTGGTGTAATAAGGCCATATCATCATTTACTGCCGCCCTAAAGGGATTGAACCAAGCATGCAATTCCATGCCCCGTTTGTGGCTTTCTGTTATCCAAAAGGACAAAGGGTCATAATAAGGTCGGGGTTCTTGCCCTTGAGTACCGGTCAACCATTTTGACCAGGGCTCGTAGCTAGAGACATAGAAAGCATCTGAAGCAGGTCGAACTTGAAGAAAAATAGCATTGATCCCTTGCTCCTGGTGTTGATTTAAAATGTCCAGGATCTCCAGTTTCTGTTCCCTGGTGCTTAACCCATCACGGGAGGGCCAGTCAATATTGAGCAACGTAGTTACCCAAACTCCCCGG
>JAJCYK010000486.1 GCA_029262935.1 Cytophagales bacterium
ATTATTGGATTAATCCAATAATTTTATGACGATGTACAATCCTGACTTATAGGACTTAAGTTGAAGGTATACCGACTCTAGCGCTTATTGGGGGATATTCGATAATCGTAATAACATTCTCATTGGTAATTATAACCATAAGTGTTAAGTTAGTATTTATCTAATAATATGTACACTGAGAAAATCTCAGTGGCATTAACCTATAATTAACACCTATGGAAAAATCTTACAAGATTCATTTCTTGGCATTTCTACTATTGATTTCTGTGAGCTCAGCTATGGCACAGAATTTCGATGTTAACGGAAGTGTCACCAGCGCAGCCTCCGGCGAACCACTGATCGGAGTTAACGTGGTGATCAAGGGGACTACCTCTGGCACGGTCACCAACCTTGACGGTACTTTTAATTTAAATGTACCGGGAAACAGTACTCTGGTTTTCTCATCAGTGGGATTCCTAGTACGAGAAGTAGACGTAACATCTGCTAATAATACTTTAACTGTTTCACTACAGGAGGACGTTGCCGATTTGGAAGAAATAGTAGTCACAGGTTTAGCAACCAGCATCAAAAGATCTAACCTTGCGAACAACATTTCTACCATTGACGCCCAGGCTATCTCCGGGACCACCACAGGAGCGACATTGGATGGAGCTCTTTACGGTAAATTAACCGGGGTAAATATTACTTCAGCAGGGGGAGCACCCGGCGGACAAACAGCCATGCGCTTGCGTGGTATTTCGTCCTTGTCTGGAAATAATCAACCTTTGTTTATTGTAGATGGTGTTTACATCAGCAACATCCAATTGTCTAATGGATCTTCCGTTGCTTCTGGTGCCAATGCCGGCCGGGAAGAAGGAGGATCAAACAGGGTATCCGATATTAATCCCGATGATATTGAAAGTATCGAGGTTTTAAAAGGAGCTTCTGCCGCGGCTATCTATGGAACACGGGCCAATGCAGGCGTAGTAATCATTACTACGAAGCGTGGATCTGAAGGTAAAACTAAAATCAGTTTTAATCAGGACATCGGTTTCAATACCATTCAAAATTACGCAGGACGTAGAATCTTTACACCTGCCAGCGTCGAAGCTGCATTTGGTGCAGCGGAACGTGAGATCTTTGAGACAGCCCAAGCCGCAGGAGAAATATTTAATTACGAGGAAGAATTATATGGAGAGACTGGACTGATCATGGACACTAGATTCTCTGTTTCCGGAGGCAAGGACAACACAAAGTTCTACTTTAATGCCAGTCGTCGTGACGAAGATGGAATTATGAAGCGCACGGGTTATGAGCGGACATCTTTACGACTTAATCTAGATCATCAGATTACAGATGATCTCAAGATTGGATTTAGTAGTAATTATGTAAACAGTACCGCGGATAGAGGTGCGGTAGGAAATGAAAACAACGGTGGATTTAGTATAGGCTATAATCTAGCACTAGTGACTACCGATTGGGAAAATCTCTTCCCTGATGAGAATGGCGTATATCCTGACGGAAGATTCTCAGCAACCAATATCATTTTCAACCGTGATGTCATTGAGAACAGCGAGGAGATTAATCGATACATCCAGGGCGTAAAAGTTGAATATACAGCCTTACGCAAAGACAATTTACAGGTGAAGTTCTTGGCTAATGGGGGCCTAGATTTCTTCTTAGGTAAAACCTTTGTCTATATCCCTGAAACCCAACAGACCCAACGAAGCACCACTAATGGGTTCGTTAGTGCAGGTAACAATAACTCCTTGCAATACAACTATTCGGTATTTGGGGTCGTTGATTATTTTACAGGTAATGATATTAGCTTGAATGGTCAGTTTGGAATCTCATATCTAAACTTTGAAAGTGACGCGATTATTAATCAGACCACCCAACTGATTCCTACTCAGACCAATTTGGCTCAGGGTAATTCTTTCAGTACAAGTCAGCGATTAACCTTTGAAGAAGAATTCGGATTCATAGCTCAAGGACAATTCAACTGGGCCGACCGAGTGATCGCCACTGCTGGTATTCGTTGGGACAAATCGAACTTGAATGGGGATCCTAATAAATATTTTGCCTTTCCCAGAGCTTCTCTGGCCGTAAACATAGCCAACTTTGATTTTTGGACCGCTCAATCTGTGAGCTTGTTGAAACTTAGAGTGGCCTATGGAGAAACCGGTAGTAGTGCCCGATTTGGGTCGCTTTATACTCCGCTAGCTCCTACTTCGGTTGGAGGTGTGTCAGGATTGGGACTTCCCAGGGTGGATCAAAATAACGTTACCGCACAACTTGGAGACGCGAACTTGGAACCAGAAACTTCTCAGGAAATCGAATTTGGTGCCGATATAGCATTTCTTAATGGGCGTATAGGCTTAGAAATAACTGGATACGTTCGAGAAGTTAATAATTTAATTTATCCCTTTTCATCAATTCCATTATCCTCAGGATTCGCCACCTCCATTCGTACAGATTTTGATTTGAAAAATACAGGAATGGAGTTTGCTCTTAATGCGCAGCCTATAGCCAAACCAAATTTAAGTTGGAATACATCGTTGAACTATTGGTTTAATGATGCCAAAGTAGATCGATTAGGAGTAGGTGAATTCCGCCCTAATGGTGAAGGTTTTAGTCTTACTTTTGGCAGCGCTTTTATTCGCGAAGGTGAAAATGCTACTTCGTTGGCAGCAAATATAGGTGGGGTAGTTACTCTTATTGGGGACGCCGCTCCTGATTTCCAAATGAGCTGGTTTAATCAAATCACTATCAAAAAACGATTAAATCTGAATTTCTTATGGCACTGGAAAGAAGGTGGTGATGTCTTAAACCTTACCAAATTGCTTAGTGACTTTGGTGGTGTAACACCAGATCTTGATGACCCTCAGGTGGTCATCGATCGCAGCTTTGGTACGTTCGGTCCAGCTGCGTTTGTTGAAGATGGAAGTTATATCCGACTACGAGAAGTAGGACTTTATTATGATATTCCTTTGGATAACATTCCCTTATTCGAAGCTATCAAAGTCGGCGTTTCTGGGAAAAACCTGATCACCATTACGGATTACACAGGCTATGATCCTGAAACTTCCGCTTTTGGGCCTTCTGGACTTTCACAAGGTATCGAGGTTAGTCCTTTTCCAAGTGCAAAACAATACTATTTTCACATAGGGTTGAGATTTTAAGTCAATTATAAGACAATGAAAAAAATGATAATCATGAAAAATCATATATATATAATGGCTTTGGCAACGATCATGACCTGCATCGGGTGTGAACTTGATGTGGTGGATGATCCCAATCAGCCTAGTTTAGCAAGCGTTTTAGACAATACCACTCCTCAGGAGTTAAATCTACTAATGGGTGGGCTGGAAGCTCGATCCAGAGACGGCGTGGGTGGCTTTATCACAGCTACAGGAGAAATAGCCCGTGAGTTGTACGACTTTAATTCATCTGATCCCACAACTACCGAAGCATTGCTTGGCAAAGGTGGAGCTACTTTAAATGGGTCCGAACCTCAGTTAACTGGAACCATGTTTGCTCGCTATCAAGCGGTGAAAAGTGCTGAGTTTATTTTAGAAGCTGTAGAGAATGTCTCCATCAGTGAAGCGCAAAAACAAGGCTTCAGAGGAGTGGCTAATACCATGAAAGCTTTAATGCTTTTGGATGTGCTGAGCCTCTTGAATAGTAACGGAGTACGTGTTGATGTAGTAGATCCAGAGAATCTGGGACCCTTTCTTAGTAAGGCTGATGGTTTCACGGCCATTCAGGGACTTTTGAATGATGGCTTTGGCCAACTGCAGGGTTCTGAATTCACGTTTCAACTCTCCGGAGGATTTGCTGGGTTTGATACCCCAGCGGAATTTGCTTTATTCAATAGAGCAGTGGCCGCTCGGGTAGCCATTTATGCTGAGGATTATGCCGGTGCCTTGAGCCTGGCAAATAGTTCTTTTCTGGATATGGGAGGTGATCTAACTGCTGGACCGAAACGTTCTTATGGACAGGGAGGAACGGAAATACTGAATCCCATTTTCAAATCTCCTCAACAAAGTGGCGATCAATATGTAGTACACAATCGTTTCATCACCGATATCCAAGCCGGAGATACCCGCATCAATAAATTTGCACTT
>JAJCYK010000487.1 GCA_029262935.1 Cytophagales bacterium
GCTTATCCGCAAGGTCGGACCCCAGGGCAGTAAGTTCTTATTAAAGACGACCCGTGCGCCTAGTAAAAAGATCAGAAGAGGTACTACAAAAGCCGCAATACCAAACCAGCGATATATAAAAACGTAGCTACCTACAGCCCCAACTAGTCCTAGCCAATTTTGTACTTCAGAGCCAATGGTCTTTAAACCCTGCCAATTTAATTCAACACTACCAATCAGGCTCTGATCTGCTTTCCCAGTAAAAAGAAAAGAGATAAAGGAGATAAACAGGAAAGTGGCTAACCCCATCAATAAGAATCCGGTAGCCAATTGGAACCTGCGATCCTTGAAGAACATCCAATTGAAGGACGGGGTCTTCTTTTTTCTTGTCTTTTTGGGAGTTACTTTCTTTTTGTAGGTATTTCGGGCCATATAATTAGATCATCAACTACAATATGATGACGCTTATAAAAGTGAATTTATTATCTCTAAATAAACAAATCTAGTAAATTTCTGTTCAATAGTACATTGTTCAATTGGATTTGGGTCCAGCCTTTGCTAAGTATTTATTCATTCTTTTTACCATAGCTGGCCCTTCATATATAAAGCCGGTATACACTTGTACCAAACTGGCGCCAGCGGCCAATTTATCCAAGGCATCTTGAGGGCTAAAGATGCCACCCACACCAATTATGGGAATCGAACGATCTTGCTGATGCAAATATCGTATGACCTCGGTAGCTCTTTCCGTCAAAGGTCCCCCGCTCACCCCTCCATGACCAAACTGCTGTACCTGTTCCGGGCTGGTTTTTAGATCCTCTCTTGCAATTGTGGTATTGGTAGCAACCACTCCAGCGATTTTCGTTTGTTGAACAATACTAATTATGTCGTCTAATTGAGCATTGGATAGGTCTGGAGCGATCTTTAAAAGAATGGGCTTGGCTTTTTCTTTACGGTGGTTACAGGCTTGTAGATTACTCAACAGCTTCATCAAAGGCTCCTTTTCTTGCAACTCTCGCAGCCCAGGGGTGTTTGGGGAGCTCACATTAACGACGAAATAGTCCACCCAGGGGTATAAAGCTTCAAAACAGGTCAAGTAGTCATCTGTGGCCTGGTCGTTGGGTGTGTTTTTATTCTTTCCAATATTGCCACCGATGATAACATTTGATTTCGTTTTCTTTAAGCAGGCGACTGCTGCTAAAACACCCAGGTTGTTAAAACCCATGCGGTTGATCAAACCTTGATCCTTAGGAAGTCGGAATAACCGAGGTTTGGGGTTGCCCAGCTGCGGTTTCGGAGTCACGGTGCCAATTTCTACAAACCCAAAGCCGATATCGGATAAAGGGTCAACCAGATGAGCGTTTTTATCAAAGCCTGCAGCAATTCCGATAGGGTTTGGAAATTTTATGCCAAATACTTCCTTTTGCAAAGAAGGGTCTTCATACTTGAAAAGTGTTCGAAGCATCCACGATGCTCCTGGAATTACGTATACCCATTTTACCAGATTAAAGGTGAAATGATGGGCCGTTTCTGCGGGCATCAGAAATAGCAGGGAACGAAAAAGGTTTCTATACAAGATCAGCCAATTTGCGCCAAATATAATTATTTATGCATTTTACTAACTAATATCAATGATTTTATCATCGAATGATCACATAGAGGGCTCTTTTTGCTAAATTAACTGTATGGATTTAATGAATTGGTTCTTTTTGGTGTTTACCCTTATCTGCTTATTATTGGTGATCTGGGGTGTTTTGCGTGCAGGATTACCAGTAAAGAAATTTATCATGTTACTGGTGGCCTGGCTGGGATTATTAATTTTCCTAAGTTTTAAAGGAATTATAGGAGACTTCTCCACATTTCCACCCAGAATCGTACTGGTATTATTGATTCCATTTTCAATAATAATATGGTTTACCCTCTCCTCGCAATCCACGATCTATTTAAAAAAGATACCACCGGAGTGGATCATTCGTTTACAAAGCTTCCGCATAATTGTAGAGCTGTTTCTTTGGTGGGCTTTTTTGGACCAGCTTATCCCCCTGCAAATGACCTTTGAAGGGCGTAACTTTGATATACTAGTAGGTCTCACCGCTCCTTTAGTGGCAGTGCTTTGGGTCAAACCTTCCACGATTCAAACGGCACCTATAATCATTTGGAATATTTTTGGACTGGCATTATTGTTTAATATTGTGATCATCGCTGTATTGTCCATGCCTACACCCATGCGCTATTTTATGAACGCCCCTCCTAACACATTAGTGGCAACATTTCCCTGGGTGTTGCTTCCAGGAATACTTGTAGCCTTGGCTTTGGCTTTGCACTTATTTTCCATAAAACAAATGCTTTTAATACGAAAAGAAAACCGCCAAAATTCACATGCGTAAAACTGGAATTACCGCTTTTGCCTTTCTTTTCCTTGCTGTCTCCGTTTACAGTCAAAATATTGAAAAACTTGCCCGGAATATTTCCGAGAAATTGTCTCCGGTTTATCGCCATCTTCATGCAAATCCGGAATTGTCATTAAATGAAAAAGAAACTGCAACTTTTCTTCAAAAACGACTTAAGCAATTAGGATACAAATTAATAGGCCCTTTTGGAGGTCATGGCTTTGTAGGTGTTTTGGAAAACGGTTCAGGGCCCGTGATTTTAGTTCGGGCTGACATGGATGCCCTGCCGGTCAAAGAAGCCACCGGTGTGTCCTATGCCAGTACCGTAGTGGTTTCGGAATATAACAAGCAAACACCAGTTATGCATGCTTGTGGCCATGATATTCACATGACCTCTTGGCTAGGAACTGCGGAAATAATGGCTAAAAGCCGTAGTCATTGGCAGGGCACCCTAATTATGCTGGCCCAACCGGCAGAGGAATTTGGAGATGGTGCTCGAAATATGCTTCAAGATGGATTGTTTAAAAAAATTCCCAAACCAGACTACGCCCTGGCACTTCATGTTTCGGCAGACTTAGCAGCCGGAACTATCGGGTATACTGGAGGATATTCATATGCAAATGTCGACGCCATGCAGATAATGGTCAAAGGAAAAGGGGGCCAAGGAGCTTATC
>JAJCYK010000488.1 GCA_029262935.1 Cytophagales bacterium
CTTAGAAGCTTTGCGTTTAGGAGCTAATGTTAATAGTGAGACCAATGAGTTTCGACCCTTAATCTCTCCAGATGGTAAAACCCTCTTTTTTAGCCGAAGCAACCATCCAGGCAATGTAGGTGGAACGGCCGATGATGAAGACATTTGGTTTTCAGAATTAGATGAAACTACAGGAGATTGGAAAGAAGCCCGAAACATTGGGCCGGTATTAAACAATAAAGGACCTAACTATATTAGCTCTATTACTCCCGATGGGAATACCATTGTACTTTTACTGGGTAACGAATACTTGCCTAATGGCAAAATGAAAGCTGGAGTTTCTATGAGCAGGAAGACTGAATCTGGTTGGACTAAGCCAGAACCACTTGCTGTGGATAATCTGTATAACTACAGTGAAAAGGCCAATTTCTATATGGCCAATAACCGTAAAACGTTACTTATGTCAATCGAAAGGGAAGATTCTTATGGAGATCGGGATTTGTATGCTAGTTTTTTAGGTGATGATGGCAGTTGGAGTGAGCCTTTAAACTTAGGAAACACCTTGAATACAGCTAGTGAAGAATCTGCACCGTTTCTGGCAGCTGATGATGAGACTTTATATTTCAGCTCCGACGGATATGCTGGTTTTGGAGGCACTGATATCTTCGTAACAAGAAGATTGGATGATACCTGGAAGAATTGGACTGAACCAGAAAACTTAGGTCCTGACATCAACTCTGAGAGTGATGATGAGTTCTTTAACATTCCTGCATCAGGGGAGTATGCCTATTACTCCCGAGGGGTTGGTACTGATAACTTGGATATATTCAAATTGGAACTTCCTGTATTCTATCGACCAGCTCCAGTGGTGTTGGTACAAGGAAGAGTTTTCAACTCCAAAACCAACGAACCTTTAGGTGGAGTTAAAATATTATACGAACGTCTTCCTGATGGTACTGAAGTAGGATTAGCTACCTCAGATCCTGAATCTGGCGCTTATAAGATTGTACTGCCTTCAGGTGCCAAGTACGGCTACTTAGCCGAATCAGATGGTTACGTGGCAGTAAATGCTAATATTGATCTAAATGACTTAGATGAGTACAAAGAAATCTCCCAAGATTTGTTCCTAGTACCTATCGAGGCTGGTGTAACTGTTCGACTAAACAACATTTTCTTTGACTACGACCGTTCATCACTAAAAGAAGACTCTTATCCTGAATTACAAAGGGTCATTGAGTTTATGAATAGTAATGCTGGAGTAGAAATAGAGATTGGTGGGCATACTGATAGCCGCGGTACGGAAGCGTATAACCAAGGCCTGTCCGATCGTAGGGCCAGAGCCGTATATGACTATCTCGTTAAAAATGGAGTAGCCACAGACCGTATCGTTTCTAGAGGATTTGGAGAAACCAAACCTGTAGAAAGTAACATACTAGAAGAAGGCCGGTCTAAAAACAGAAGGGTTGAGTTCGTCATCCTAGCTGATTAAGAAAAGACATTCCGATCTAAAAAACGGGTTCAAGTTGAACCCGTTTTTTTTTATCTTTGAGTAAAAAGAAGATGTCCCCTCAGAAAACCAAGAGCAACAATTCTACCATTCTCGAGGTATTCGAAGCCCAACGAATAACGAGTACCCTTTGGCGAGATGAACCCGTGCAAGCTCGTATAAAAAGATTAGAGGAAATTCAGAAATGGATTCTTGCTCATCGTTTGGACATTCAAAAGGCACTCTTTAAAGATTTTAAGAAACCCGCCTCGGAAGTCGATCTTACGGAAACGTATGTGGTTCTTACGGAGTTAAAGCATACTATAAGCCACTTGAGGCAATGGGTAAAACCGATTAAGGTTGAAACTCCCATTGCTTTGATAGGTTCTCAATCATCTGTACGATACGAGCCAAAAGGAGTAACCTTAATAATTTCTCCATGGAATTTTCCACTAAACCTAAGCATTGCCCCCATGGTTAGTGCGATAGCTGCTGGTAATACGGTTATATTAAAACCCTCGGAGTTAACACCTAACTGCACCAAGTTACTAACCTCAATGGTTAAGGAAATTTTCAACCCGTCCGAAGTGGCAATATTTTCTGGTGACAAAAGTGTCGCACAAGAGCTACTAAAACTACCCTTCGATCACATCTTTTTTACTGGCAGCCCAACGGTGGGGAAAATTGTCATGAAATCCGCAGCCGAGCATCTAAGCTCCGTAACATTAGAATTAGGAGGTAAGTCTCCAGCTATTATAGACGATACCGTTGATTTAAAAGATGCGGCAGAGAAAGTATGCTGGGGTAAATTTATGAATTGCGGGCAGACCTGTATTGCACCGGATTATATCCTTATTGACAAATCTGTTCAGGACGAATTTTTGGATGAGTTGAGACTTGCTATTGATCGATTGTTTGATTCTGAAGGGATCGGTGTTGAAAACAGTCCTGATTATGCCAGAATAATAAATGACCACCACTTTGATCGACTGAACAACTTATTGGCGGATGCCCTGGACCTCGGAGCAACACTAGAAGCTGGAGGTTTAGTAAATGAGCAAGAATGCTATATCGCTCCCACGGTTATGAGTGATGTTCCAGATGGTGCAGAAGTGCTGGAACATGAAATTTTTGGGCCCATTCTCCCAATCTTAAACTTCGATGAACTTGCTGAAGCCGTCGATTATATTAATAGCAAACCAAAACCCTTGGCACTCTACTTGTTTAGCAAATCAAGTGACAATCGAGAATTGGTGTTAGCAAAAACCTCTTCTGGCTCTGTGGCTATAAACGATTGTGTAATTCAGTTTATGAACCCCTATCTGCCGTTCGGAGGCATCAATAGCAGTGGATTTGGCAAATCTCATGGTCATCAAGGCTTCAAAGCTTTTTCAAATATGAAAAGTGTCCTGAAACAGAAAATTGGGCTTACTTCTATAAAACCTGTTTACCCACCCTATACCGCTATTGCAAAAAATGCTATTGATCTCTTATTAAAGTACTTTTAGCTACAGTCCTATCGCTTCTGCCATATTATTCGGGACTGCTTTTTTATGTACCAAAATGGCCACAGTTTTTAGCCGAATATAGGATTCAGACATGAATAAATAACCACCCATCTGGCTTTCACTACCCCATGAATTCTTGGTCAGATAATATTTTATGCCTCTGGCATCAGTTACTTTTCCAACAATATGCATAAGATGATCATCTGTGGTGGCATAACTGTCAAAGGCTTCTTGACGTATCGATGGGGTGACGACAATTTCTGGTTCATAGGTCATAAAGCTACGAGCCCGCTCGGTAGCAGATTTATTACCCCAGGTTTTTTCTGGAACTATGGCTATTCCATTTTTATGAGAAAATTCTTTCTCACTGACATCACCATCCCAAACCACGGTAAACCCTTGGTCCAATGCGTGATCTAGAAGCCTTTGTAACTCATCTAATGGTAAATTGTAATACATACCGTTGGACCAATTGTCAGGTATTTCCAACACGAACGGCTTATAGTAAGGATGATGCTGGAAAGAGGTAAACTCAAAATAGTTATTGGGTTCAAATCCAAGCTCTTGAGAGACGAACTGCTGTGAGCTTAAAGTTTTACCATGGTATTCAAAAGTATCTGGTACGGGTCCTAGATAGTTGTCCAGAATTGCATTATAAGCCTGCTTCCAACTGGGGTTCAAGGTGCCGCTTTTGTTTTCAACTACATTTTTTACCATACCCTCCAAGAGATTATGCAGTTCACCGTGATTGTGTGACAAGCTGCCTTTTGGCAATCCACTATAGGCTGATTCCGGCATCATTCCGTATCTACTGGCAGCGGTCATGATATCGTGCGACAACCCGCCAGCTCCAAAAGTAGCGTTTCCATGGCGACGTACATAATTGTCCGCTTTCGTAGGATACACCTGTCGCACGAAGTACATTTCAGACAAATCATGTTGTCCTTTGTTCATACGCAACGCTTCAGACTCAATAAAGCTTGTTGTTGAAAAGCTCCAGCAAGTACCGGTTTTTCCTTGGTTCTTAACAGGAGTAACTTGAATATCCTTGGAAACGGTCAGGCCATAACCTTCATGACTGATGGTGATTTCTTGTCCCCACGTGCTGATGGAACAAAATAAGAGGTAAATGATAAGTGTATGTTGGTATTTCATAGTTGATAGCAGTTAAGTATTAGGGAATCCAAGCGGTAGCTCTTAAAGGAGCCCCACTTCCTCCACCAATATTCATTGGTAGGGCAATGACCCAGGAACCTTGTATTGGTAATTTATCAAGATTCGCTAAATTCTCGAAAACGGGAATGTTGGATTTGAATAAAATACGATGCGCTTCAAATAAAGAAGACTGTCCATAATCGATACTTGGAGTATCAAGGCCAATTGCCTTGATATCACGTTGTTGGGACAACCATCTTGCCGCATCAGGATGAAGTCCTGGGAAGTGAAGCTGAGTTACTGCCTCGGGCCCAAAGGCTTCAGTTCCTAAATACTTCTGACGATCTGGCCAAAAGGCACCGTAGCCCGTACGTAATAAGATGATACTTCCCGGGGGTATTTCCCCTTGTTCGTTTTCCCATGCTTTAAGATCTGCCACACTTACTAAATAGTCGCGATCTCCTTGTGCCTGATTTGACACGTCAATTATTTGTGCGGGTCCCACTAGCTGACTTATGGGAATAGCGTCTACAGTATTTCTCCCTTCTGCAAAATGAACGGGGGCATCCAAATGCGTACCTCCATGTTCGGCAGAAGAAAATCCATATGCCGAATAGAAGTAATCATTTTCAGTGGTACCATGAAAAACCGTATCCAGACGAAACCCTAAAGTATCTGTGGGCCAGTAAATAGTGTTTTTGTCAAAAGGGTAAGTTAAATCTACCCAGGTGCCTTGAGCAAGGTCTGTTGGTGGTGACTCTTGTTGGGGTTGACAAGAGACTAGTAATAAAGTATAAAAAGCCAGGGTTACGGCTTGTAGTAGTGATCGATGTATTATGTAATCCATACAGGAGCTTTTATAGTACAATCCAAAATTGGTAGATCCATCTTCTGCCCTACCTTCCTCGCTTCTTGCAATACTTCTTCTGAATTTGTACTGGCCACAAAAGGAATTCTATAATCCTGAGGACCCCGAAGAAAGGCCCGATAAATCGTGCTAACAAATTTTGAGGAGGTCCCACGGCTACCTAGCACTTGGCTATATTGCTGCTTGGTTATGGTGATTTTTTCCAGATCTGGGACTTGCTGCCACTTCCCAAACTTTAATCCCCAAACTCCAAAATACTCTTGCAACTTGACATCGGAAAAATCAATACGAGTCCCTCGAAAAGACCAACCGAGAACAATGCCCAGTAACATCAGCAGCGGAGTCCAAATCCAATTTCCCTGTACCAAGAGCAAGCCACTAAATGCTAACAAAAGGTAACCAAACCACCGAAATTGCATCGGAAAATACCATTCAATTCTGTGATCTAGCATGATATAAATTACTAAGATTTGATGCAATTTTTCAGTTTTTAGCACATATATTCTCGTTAAACATGAAAAGGTCCTAACTTTATGATCATATTTTTTTAACTGCTATGAAAAAGACTCTTCTCATTATTGGTGCGGTTTTTCTGGTGATCTTGGTTTCACTTGCCGCGGCACCCTTACTATTTAAAGATCAAATTAAAGCTGGTGTAGATGCTGCTATTGCGGAATCCGTCCATGCGGATATCTCCTACCAAAACTTCGACCTTTCTTTGTTATCTACCTTCCCTCATTTGGGAATCTCCGTAAGCCAGGTGGGTGTTGTGGGGAAAGAACTGTTTCTTGGAGATACTTTGCTGTACACTGAAGCTGCCAGAATTAAGGTTAATCTTAAAAGCGTCTTGTTTGGCGACCAAATTGTAATCAACAGTCTTTACTTAGGTTCCCCGCAGGTATTAGTGAAGATCTTAGATGATGGGACGGCAAATTACGATATAGCGGTATCATCCGATACCGTGACTACTGAAGAAGAAGAAAGTTATGATATAAAGATAAACGGTTGGGAAATAGAGCAGGGGTCCTTGGTTTACGACGATCAACAAACTTTGTTTTATCTGGAGATGGACGGGCTCATGCATAATGGTTCGGGAGATTTTAATCAAGATAGATTTGATTTAATAACGCACACCGAGAGTCAAGTAGTAAACGTGTTGTATGATGGTGTTTCTTACTTAAATGATAAACATTTAGTGGGAGATGTGACTATGGAGCTCAATCTGCCAGACTCTAAATATACTTTCAAAGAAAATGCCATATCAATCAATGAATTTGCATTTGGGTTCAATGGATGGTTATCACTGGAGGAAAATGAAGATATAAATATGGACCTTACTTTTGATGCACAGCAAAATGACTTTCAAAGCTTGCTCTCTTTGGTCCCAGGCATGTACACGGAAGAATTCCAAGATATAAACAGCAGCGGTCAGGTGCAATTTAATGGTGGAGTAGCCGGTACTTATAACAAAAGCCAAATTCCCGCTTTTAATTTAGACTTTAAGGTTCAAGAAGGGGAGTTTCAATATCCCAATCTTCCGGAAAAAGTGGAGAATGTCAATTTGGATGTTTCATTAGCTAATACCACCGGTTTAGTGGAAAATACCTCAATTGATATTAAAGAGTTGCACATGGATCTTGGGGAAAATCCCGTTGATGGTCGAATAAAGATAGATGGGTTAGGCAAATCCGATATAGATGCTAAAGTTCAAACCCATATTAACCTAACCGACTTAACTCAAATGATTCCTCTGGACGGTACTACTCTAAACGGTGAGTTCGACCTGGACCTGACAGCTCTTGGTACCTACGATAGTACGACTCATCAATTTCGCAAAGTAGACGCAGAAATGGCTTTAATCGA
>JAJCYK010000489.1 GCA_029262935.1 Cytophagales bacterium
TATTTCACTATAGCCGGAATTGGGTGCTCAATGTTCTTACAATTCCCCAAATGTGAAAAGGATCAACTTTTTGCTAAAACAGCTGATTTTCTCTTGAGCTCACTTAAAGGTGAGTATAGAAAGAAGATATATTACTATGGAAATAATGATCCTCATAGGGCTGACTTGTTTTGGGATGATAACAAGTACACAAAAAAGTCGCAAGTAAACATCATATCCACAATCAAAGGCTTATTGTTCAGGAAGCAGCTAACGAAAAGGGAATTTCGTTACAGCAGTTTTATATGATTAAAGTCGATTTTCGTTTCTTGAGATACTTCACACAGCAATGACTATATCGCCAGCCCATATTTTGTATATTCGTGATAGTGTCGGCGCATAGTCTGGACCGTTAACGTGAGTGTCCGCTATTGACTAAAAGCAGCCGTTCAGCTTTTTTGTGTAATATTGAATACCCAATCCAATTTGTCATGATGATCAGGTGCTACTTATTTCTTATGGCTATTGCAGGGATATTTTCAGACGCCAGAGCCCAGCAGCAACCTCGCCTCGACTCTGAGAATGTCATCGTCCCCGCCGAATTTTTGAGAATACTAGTTCCACTAGCGGAAGTAGCAGGACGCTCAAACCTTTTCACGGATTGGCAACAAGGTCAGGTTTTCCTATCACAAGGACGATTTGCCTCGGGCATTACATTCAACTATGATGTGCTGAATCATGCGCTCCTGGTGCTGGTAGATGAAAAAGAATACTCATTGAACCCAATTGCAGTGGATTCAATTCTCATAGCCCACAGATCACGGGTTTTGATAAACCCCATAACCCTTGATGGTGTAGGTAGTGATTTATTGCTTCTTAGAGTGTATGACGGTCTTCATATGAGTTTGTTTCGCAATACTTTGGCGAAAGTAATGGGTAATAATAATACCACCACTACCAGTGAATTGGTATATGCCCAAAATGGCGATACCCAGATTGATCAGAAACAAGTGTATTTTTTGTTAAATAAAGCTACCCAGGAGTTTCGTGAATTGCAGGGAAAGAAAAAGGAGCTCAAGAAATGGGAAAATGGGGATCAGGTGGAGGCGTTTGTCAAAAATCAGAACCTGGAACTGAAAAATGAAGCCGATCTGATTCAGGTTGTTCAATATTATGAGCAGTTAACTTTTGGCGTACATTGATTAACTGGATATCAATTCTGCACTGATTGGCAGGACTTCAGGCTCTTTTTTAATTCTTCTAAGAAAGCTCATCGCACATCACCTGGCAAGCAACAAGCTTATGTCGTTTTAACATATGGCATAAGGTTTTTAGAAGTTGTAACCAAGCAAGGGCATGATTGTGTCTATTAAATCGAACTTAGTAATTCTATTTTGACGGTTATTCAAAATGATGATGGTGAGTTTCTTCTCAATATCTCGCCAAAGTATTGAATTATTGGCCACCCAATCACCATTCTTAAATATCAAATTGTCCTGGCCTTTCCATCTCATCCAGCTTCCTAAGCTGATATGGCTGTAATTGCCATTATTAAATTGAAATTTTTCATACGCTTTTTGCATTGTTTCAGTTGACACCAGTTTATCCGTGTAAAGAGCTTGATCCCACTTTAAGAGATCAAGGGCTGAGGCATAAATGCTCACCCCTCCGATGTAGGATCCCAAATACCATTCTTCTATTTTATTTTCCCCATTGTAGCTAATTGCTCTAAATCTATCCAGGTTTTCTTTATTGACGATATGGGTTTCGTTCATTTGCAATGGCGTAAATATTTCGTCATTCATGAATTTTATATAGTCCTTCTGGCTAACTCTCGAAATTAGTTCAGCCAGTATGCAATAACCCACAACACTTGATTGATGTTGATCGCCGGGTATAAAAGAGAGTTTTGGCTTTTTCCTGGAAAGAAATTCAAGTAATTCTGAATTAGTGATGAATCCATCCTTATTCAAATCTTTGTTGTAAAGCCTTTTAAGTCCACTGGTCATGGTCATAAGATGACGGATAGTGACGTCTTGATAGGGGAATTCTTTAATGTATTCAATCACCTGGTCATCATAGGCTATCAAATCTCTTTCAGCAAGAATCATAATTCCCATGTTCGTAAAGGCTTTGGTATTTGAAGCCAGAGACATGGGAGTATTCAGGTCCAATTTGATGCCATTTTGGAAATCTGCATAACCTATGTTTCGGCTGAAAACTATTTCACCTTTTTTTGCTATTAAGATGACCCCATTGAAGTCATTATTCTCCTCATAGCCGTCTAAGAGCTTGTTAAACGAACTTAAGTCGTGTTGGGCAAAAACATGAAGAAAGACCAGTGAAAAAGCGAAGCTTGAGATTATTTTCTTCATTTCGAGATAAAGTAATTCCTGATAATGGCCCGGGCTATGCGCAGTACCAACTCTTAAAGTAAGGAAAATTAAAATCGTTTAGAATAATATTTTTTCCAAATGGGTCATACTCAGCTTGAATGAAAACTGTTCCAAAAGTTAAAAAAATGGTATGAGTGAAATGGTTTGTCTCATATGGTTGCAAACGTTTAGTACAGGGCAAGTAGGGCAGTAGCAAGCGATCAACTTTCGGGTTTGCATTGAGCCAAATCGTTAAGGTTGGCTAATTTGCCTCATACTTATTTGCTAAGGATTGTAAAATTTGATCGAGCATATTCCTATCTAGAAATTTTCCATTTCTGACCACCCCATTTATAGCCTGAGTGTTACGAATACTTTGCAATGGATTTTTATTTAATAAAACCAGATCTGCAATCTTCCCAATCGTCACTGACCCTTCAAGATCGTGCTTGCCCATGAATTCAGCAGCATTATAAGTAGCTGCTTTTAGCAAGTAGCTGGGACGTACACCTTGAGACCCCATAGCATCTAGTTCATAATGGTAGCTTAGGCCAGGTGCCAAATTCCCAAATCCCGAATCCGTACCAATTAGCAATTTAGCATTAGACTCCGGCAATAGTTGAAGAACCTTATTATTAAAATCGAAATTTCGCTCTATTAAATGTAACGCTACTGAAGGCATGCGTTTCGTTCGTTCAAAACGGTCTAATACGCTTTTTCGAATACCTGGCCCCACATATTTTAGGGTTTGTATGTGTTTTGCACGAGTGGTAGACTGACTACGGACAACATTGTATGTAGAAATCAAAGCCGTTTCGTTGTCAGCATATGTTTGGATGATTTCTCGCAGGATACCGTCGTTAATTCGGTCGTACAATGAATTCAGATAGGTAGTATATGCCGGATGTCCAGGGTTGTTTATTTGCTTTGCTCTCATTTCCCGAAGGCTGAGATCATATTGAAGGGCTGCCGCAGGCACTAAATTAATCATATGAGCTAGACCGCTAAGATGGCTATTAGAAGCTTCTAGTGGTGAAGTGGCTATAAATAAATGAGCATAGCTTTTTAGACCAGCTTGTTTGCAAGCCTTAATGACTTCAAAAAGAGCTTCGGGTTCAAAACTGCCATCCATGATTTTAATCCCATCTACCTTCCAGCCCATTAGGAGGGAAATTATGCTATCAATATCGCTTTCTGTCTCTACCGAATAGGAGCCTGCGAAAATTGGATCCTTACCTTCAATTTTCGGACCGGTAAGATAAAGGTTGGGTCCCAATAGTTCACCACTTCTAATACTACCCCTCCATTCTAACAGCAAATCAGTTAAGTCCCCACCCATTTCATGAACACTGGTAATTCCATTAACCACATGAAGGGAAAGAAGATCTTTATTTTCTTCCGCTAATT
Source organism: Cytophagales bacterium (assembly GCA_029262935.1). GTDB lineage: Bacteria > Bacteroidota > Bacteroidia > Cytophagales > Cyclobacteriaceae > JAJCYK01. The sequence goes on from JAJCYK010000489.1 coordinate 3,762, forward strand.
CATCTTTATATTGCTCTTTTTCAAGTTTTCTCGCTCTCAGATGCATGTGCATGTCCCACAAACCTGGAATTAAGAATTTACCATCGCCCTCTATTAATTGATCCGAGTATAGTTTAGCCTGGCCATGCGGTATAATAGTATTGATTTGGTTTCCATCGATTACTACATCTTGGTTTTCTATAGTTACGCCCTCAATAACATCAATGACATTAACATTGGAAAAAATGAGATCTCCACTAACCTTTGGCCTACATCCGAAAATCGCCAATTGAACTGCTATAGTTAAGACCAGGTTTGTTTTCATAGTATAAGATAATGGAAATCATACATTATTTCCCAGTTAAGTGGTCATTCAAACCCCGCTGTAATTAACTATTGAGATTTTTCTGCTGAATAACTGCCACGGTTGAACAAAACCTGCGTTTTTTTT